>JALYNE010000252.1 GCA_030773375.1 Pseudomonadota bacterium | reverse complement strand
GGCCTCGCCATCGTCAAAAAGATCGTGGAAGAACATTTCGGAAGCATCGAATTCGACGACGCGCCGGGTGGAGGGACGCTGGTGCGGCTGGCGTTCGATGCCGAGTCTCTGGGACGGCTCGATCGGAGCGAAACAGCTTTTCCTGAAGAAAAGGCAGTGAACGGTTAGAAGATGCCCTTGGACATTCTCGTAGTCGACGACGAACAAGACATCCGCGAGCTCGTCTCAGGGGTGCTCGAAGATGAGGGTTATTCGACCCGCGTCGCAGCCAACAGCAGCGAAGCGCTGGCCGCGCTTGTCGAACGCAGGCCTTCGCTGGTGCTGCTGGATGTGTGGCTGCAAGGATCGAAGCTCGATGGATTGCAGATCCTCGAAGAGATCAAGCGGCGCGATCCGACGCTGCCGGTGCTGATGATCTCCGGGCACGGCAACCTCGACACGGCCGTAGCAGCCATCCGGCAAGGTGCGGTCGACTTCATCGAAAAGCCTTTCGAAGCCGGACATCTGCTGCACCTCGTGTCGCGCGCGACCGAGACTGACCGGCTGCGGCGGGAAAATCAGACGCTACGCGCCCAGATGGGGCAGGAAACCGAGCTCACCGGCTCGAGCGTTGCGATCAACGCCGTGCGCGCGACCCTGAAGCGGGTCGCCGCCACCGGAAGCCGGGTTCTGATTACCGGGCCGGCGGGTGTCGGCAAGGAAGTGGCCGCGCGTCTCCTTCACGACTGGAGCCCGCGGGTCAAAGCGCCGTTCATCGTCGTCAGCGCAGCGCGCATGACGCCGGAGCGTGTCGAAGAGGAACTGTTCGGGGTTGAAGAGGGGGGTGAGCTCGCGCGGCCCGGGCTTCTCGAGCAGGCGCATGGGGGAACGCTGTTTCTGGACGAGATTGCCGACATGCCGATCCCGGCGCAGGCGAAGATCCTTCGCGTGCTTACCGACCAGAGCTTTAGCCGGGTCGCCGGTCAGCGGGTGGTGAAGGTCGACATGCGGGTCGTCTCCTCGACGGCACGAAATCTGTCTCAGGAGATTGCGGAGGGGCGCTTCCGCGAGGACCTCTTCTACCGTCTGAACGTCGTTCCGGTGCACTTGCCGGCATTGTCCGATCGCCGCGAGGACATACCCGAGCTCGCCGCGCATTTCGCCGCGCGCTTCGCCGCCGAGCAGCGGCTTGCCGCGCCGAACTTCTCGGACGACGCGATCGCTGCCCTTCAGGCTTATGACTGGCCTGGCAACGTGCGCCAGCTCCGCAACGTCATCGAACGCACGATCATCCTGGCCCCGGCGGCGCGGGTCGGCTCGGTCGATATCGACATGCTGCCGCCCGAAGTCCTGAACGACCAGGCGCAGCTCAGCCCAGGCGAGGCCGTGAAAGCGATCATGGGAACGCCGCTTCGCGAAGCCCGTGAGACCTTCGAACGCGAATATCTGCGCGTGCAAATCCGCCGTTTTTCGGGCAACATTTCGCGCACCGCCAACTTCATCGGCATGGAAAGGTCGGCGCTCCACCGCAAGCTGAAGGCGCTCGGGATCGGCGACACGAAGGGGGAAGACGCCGAATAGCGCCCGTGGCGCTGCCCTCTTACCCATGCTATTGAAAGTGGCGGCGGCGCTTCTATTGAGGGACGGCTGATCGCAGGCAAGCCCTGGCGCGTCGCCCAACAAGGAGAGCGGGCAGATGGCCGACAAGGTCAACAACCTCCAAGATATTTTCCTAAACAGCCTCAGGCGCTCCAAGGTGCCGGTGACGATGTTCCTCGTGAAGGGGGTTAAGCTTCAGGGAATCATCACCTGGTTCGACAATTTCTCGGTGCTTTTGCGCAGGGAAGGGCAGGCGCAGCTCATCTACAAGCACGCCATTTCGACGATCATGCCCTCGCAACCCATCGATCTTGGCGACATCCATCGGACGTTTGCAGAACAGATGCAGCGGCGCAAGCCGACGCTGCTCCAGGAAGTTTTCCTCAGCGCTGTGCACCGCGCGCGCGAGCCGGTCACCATGTTCCTGGTCAACGGGGTGATGCTGCAGGGCGAAATCGCTGCCTTCGACCTCTTCTGCCTGCTGCTCCAGCGCGAGGGCATGTCGCAGCTCGTTTACAAGCACGCAATCTCCACCGTGCAACCAGAACATCCGGTAAGCTTTATAGAGTCGGAAGAAGAGGAGTCCGGCGCCTGAGCGGTTTTGATCGAGACAATGAGGATGTACGGCGCGGTGCCCGCGCGATCGTGGTGCTTCCTGAACTTGGCGGAGAGGCGAGGCGCGACATCGAGGCCCGCTTGGATGAAGCCGCCGGCCTCGCCGAAGCGATCGGCATCGTCGTCGCCGAGCGACGTTTCTTCAAGGTCCGCGCCCCCAAAGCCGCCACTTTGTTCGGCTCAGGCCAGGTGGAGATGATCGCGTCGGCCGCCGAGGAGGCCGGGGCAGAGCTCGTCATCGTCGATGCACCTATCACGCCGATCCAGCAGCGTAACCTCGAGACCGCCACGAAGCGGAAAGTGATCGACCGCACCGGGCTCATTCTCGAAATATTCGGCGAGCGGGCGGCGACTTCCGAAGGTCGCCTCCAGGTCGAGCTTGCGCATCTCGATTACCAGGCGGGACGCCTTGTCCGCTCGTGGACCCACCTTGAACGGCAGCGCGGCGGATTCGGCTTTCTGGGCGGCCCCGGCGAGACGCAGATCGAAGCCGATCGTCGGCTCATCCGCGACCGCATGGCGAAGCTCCGGAAAGAGCTCGATCAGGTGACGCGCACGCGCGCCCTTCATCGCGCGCGGCGGCAGCGCGCGCCCTGGCCGGTGATCGCGCTCGTCGGCTACACCAATGCCGGCAAATCGACCTTGTTCAACCGCCTGACGAACGCCGACGTCATGGCTGAAAACCTTCTGTTCGCAACGCTCGACCCAACGATGCGGGAAGTCGCCATGCCTGGCCTCGAAAAGGCGATACTCTCGGATACCGTCGGCTTCATCTCCGAGCTCCCGACCCAGCTTGTCGCAGCGTTCAGGGCCACGCTCGAAGAGGTGATCTCGGCCGACCTCATCATCCACGTCCGCGATATCTCCCATCCGGACAGTGATGCGCAGCGGCACGACGTCGAGCAGGTGTTGTCCGAGATCGGCGCCCTGAGAGAAGGCGCCGAGTTTGCCGAAAACGGAGAGGGGGGTGCCCCCCTCATCGAGGCCTGGAACAAGGTTGATCTCCTTCCACCCGAGGAGCGCGAGCGTGTCGAAGCAGAGGCGGCACGGCGGGAGAATGTGGTGCCCATCTCGGCACTGACGGGTGAAGGCGTCGACCATTTGATGACAAAGGTGGCTGAAACACTTCAAGCCGGGAACCGGGTGCGGCGCGTCAAGCTTCCCGCTGCTGCCGGAGAGGCGATTGCATGGCTCCACGCCAATAGCGAAGTCGTCGATCAGCGGACTCAGGATCTTGAGACTGAATTTGAAGTCCGGATCTCGGACGCCGACTGGGCCCGTTTCCAGAACCGCCACCAGCAAATCGCCTAAACCGGGATCGGGTGAGGTGGAAGCGCTACGCTCTTGCCTCAACGACCAGGCTGCTCCGGCCTGCGTCTAAACCCGTCACCCCGGACTTGATCCGGGTCCACCTTCTTTGCACGGCAGGTCGCGGTGGAGAGGTCGCTGCATGCGGGGTGGTGCAAGCTCAGCGCACTTCTGCTTTGGGCTCAGCCGATCAATCCTCGAGCGTTCGCTTCGCTTGCTGCCAAAGCGCCTCGAGCGCGTCGATGTCGAAATCCTTGAGCGGTAGGTCGGCCAGCTCTTCAAGCTTGCGGAACCGCGCCTCGAAGCGCGCGGACACTTCGCGAAGCGCCGCTTCAGGGTCGATGTCCATGTGCCTGGCATAATTGACGACCGAGAAAAGCACGTCTCCAAGTTCGGCCGCGCGCTCATCCGGGGCGGCAGCGTCGAGCTCCGCGAGTTCCTCATCGATCTTCGCCCGCGGGCCCGAGGCGTCGGGCCAGTCAAAGCCGACACGGGCGGCGCGCTTCTGGAGCTTCTCGGCACGTTTCAGCGCCGGCAGCGCAAGCGCGACTCCGGCCAGCGCACTTGGATCAGAGCGTCCGCCGCGTTCCGCGGCTTTCAAAGCTTCCCAGCTGGGGCTTTCAAGCGCATCGCCAAAGATGTGCGGATGGCGGCGGATCATCTTCGCGCAAATGGCGGTCAGAACGTCGCCGATCGAGAACGCGCCGATCTCCTCCGCGATACGCGCATGATAGACGACCTGAAGCTGGAGATCGCCCAGCTCGTCCTTCAGGTCCTGAAGGTCGCGGCGCTGGATCGCATCGGCGACTTCGTACGCTTCCTCGATCGTATATGGCGCGATCGTGTCGAACGTCTGTTCCTTGTCCCAGGCACAGCCGTTCACCGGATCGCGAAGGCGGCGCATGATCTCGACCAGGGCCGCGAGTCCGGATGAGGGGGCCGGAGCGTCAGGCATGGCAAAGTGCGATAATATACATTATGTAAAATAGGTCTTCGTTGCACCGGGAGGGGGATCCATCCTCGTAGCTTCATTCACGGCTTCAGCACCAGCCACTTGCCTTCGACGCTCCACCCGGACAGCGACGACAGGAAGTTCATGCCGAGCACGTTCATGTCGCCGAACGCTTCCGATACGTGGACTGCCAGGTCGCGGCGCTCGATCGTGCCAACGTCCAGGCGCTCCGCGCGCCCGCGCTGAACCGGCACCACGCCGTTGGCAGTGCGGACGAACGCCGGGAAGCCCTTTCCAGGCTCGATCCCGGCCCGGCGCGCGGTGTCGGTTGAAATGCTGGTGGTCGTCGCGCCGCTATCGATCAAGAACCGCACCGTTTCGCCGTTGAGCTGCGCGTCGACCCAAAAGTGACCGTCCAACGCCTGCTTTATCCTGAGTTCCTTGCCTTCGGCGACCACCACCGTACCGCCGCCGCGCGTTTCGTCCATCACGCGTTTGGCCAAAGCGATGAAATCGTCCTTGAGCGTGAACGCGACGAACGCGGCGAGGAAGATCATCACCCAGCCAGCGAACATGGCGAGACCCCGCCCGATCGGGATCTTGCGCACGGTCAGCGCGCTCATGACCAGCAGCAGCACGGCCATCAGATAAATGAAATCAGCCGCTTGGTCGCCCCCGTTCAGAGTTCGATCTCCATTCCGTCATAGCCGGGCTCGATTCCCGCCGGAAGTTCCGCACGCAGAGCTTCATAGTCCATCGATTGATCCATATGCGTCAGCACCGCCCGAGCTGGAGCGACGACGCCGATCCAC
>JALYNE010000251.1 GCA_030773375.1 Pseudomonadota bacterium | reverse complement strand
CGGCTCAATCACAGACCATTCAAAGTCCGAAAGCTCATAGCGTCGCTGGCTCATGTTCTACTCCCTTCAAGGAGCTTGAATCACCACCGGTCAGCCATGGCTAGCCATTTATGAGTTTGTGACCTAGTCGCTACAGGGATAAAGGAAATCTGATGGGGCGCGTCACGATCCGCCGACTTGCCCGGCGAAAAGAACTTTGACGAAACTGCCTCGCTTGTTGCTGAGCGTCCTCGCAGTCCTTGCCTTTGGAGCGAGCGCGCCACCTGCAATCGCTGGCGAGAAGCGCGAACCGAAGCTGGTGGCGATCACCTTTGATGACCTTCCGTTCGCGAGTGCCACAAGCGAGGCAAGGTCCGACGCCGTGCGAGTCAACAAGTCCATCCGCAAGGTGCTGGTTCGCCAGCGAGTTCCTGCCACCGGCTTCGTGACGGAAAAGAACGTCCAAGCGCTTCGAGAGGATGGCCCGCTGATGCTCCGCTCATGGATGAGAGACGGCCTTGAGCTTGGGAATCACGGCGCCACCCATGCCGACAGCAATGATCTGGATGTCGCCGGCGTCCGTCAGGAGATCGTGGCCGGGGAAAGCACGATCGCTCCGCTGGCCAAGGAGTTCGGACGCCGGATCGCCTTTTACCGCTTCGCATATAATCACGTCGGGAACACGGAAGCCAAGCGGTCCGCAATGGAGGCCCTGCTGTCAGAACGCGGCTATCGATTGGCCGCCTCAACGATCGACACATCCGACTACCTGTTCGATCAGGCCTATCGTCGTGCCGCGGGCAACCCCGCCATGCAACGCCGAATAGAGGAAGCCTATCTGGACCATAGCCGGGCCCAAATCCTTTATTACGGGGCTCTCAACCAACAGGTCCTCGGGCGCGAGCCGCCGGCCGTCTTGGTATTGCACATGAACCGCTTGAACGCTGCGACCCTCGAGCCTTTGCTCGCCATCTTTCGCTCCGAGGGTTTTCGCTTCGTCTCCCTCGACCGAGCTCAAGCTGACGACGCCTACCGCACCGCTCCCGCTGTCGCGACGCCCTTCGGCCCGATGTGGGGCTATCGCTGGGCTCGCGAGCGCGGGGTTCGAGTGGATGGATCCAAGGAACAGGAGCCGCCAGCCTGGCTTCGGACCTTTGCGGAGAGCGGCACGATCGTTGCACAATGAACATGCAAACCGAAGGCGGCACGCCTGACTTCCTTCTGAAGTCCAGGGACAGGAAGGCGAACCGGGACCAATGACAGCCTGCCAGAGACTTGTGGCTGACCGTGCACCGGGAAAGCCACCAACGGCGGTCAGTCGAACCTTTCCGGAGCCGGTGGTGACTTGCCACTCCGTTCGGGCTGAGCTTGTCGAAGCCCCCTCTTCTCCACTTGTGGCGAGTCCCATCATAGTTCCACGGATCAGCGCCAGCTTCTTAGCTCGGCGTCGTTCCTTGCAATGCTGCGGCGTAGATACTGCGCCCCACGCACCGGAGCATGTGGATCCGAAACCCCATCTCGCACACGGAGGTGAAAGAGGAGGCTTCGACAGGCTCAGCCCGAACGAGAACACCGGCAACTCGGTCGAACAAGGTCGCCGTACCTGGCCTGCTGACTGGGAGACCTCCGTTCCGACCAAGGCTACATAGGATGCTGAAGCACCAGCCACCGGAGAAGCACAGTGACACCCAAGCAAGGTGGAATCACCTGACGGCTCGAAACCACGGCAAACAAAGGAAACCGGACTCGTTCCCGGTTCAAATCCAACCGAGAACGAGCCTAAGGTCAGGACGAGCTGCTGCTGCTGAAGCTCGTCGAAACCGAAGCGCTGCTCGAGCTGAAGCTCCTGGAGCTGCTGAAGGTGCGTGCGAAGCTGCTGCTGAAGCTGCTGCTCGAGCTGGAACTGCTGCTGGAGCTGGAGCTGCTGATGGCGCTGCTGCTGGAGCGGCTCGAGACTCGTCCGAACCGGAACGGAACGCACGAATTGTGCAACCCTCCGGTTACCTGCGTCAGTTCTTCAGCACTGAGATGGCGCATGCTGCTTCTCCCTTTGCCTGGCGGCCGGGCCCCACTGCCCAAAGCGGCCACCGCGTCCGTTTACCATGCTCGAACGCCGGCCTTGAGCGGACAAAGGCGCTGCCGCTGCTTTTCCAGCGCTTCTTCGCTCCAGCTGATGGCAAACTCAGCGCGGGCCGGTAAGCCCCGCCAAGATTTCACCTCGACCAAGCGGCCGCCGGTTGCGAAGCGAAAGCGTTACCGGCGTGAGCGGAGTGTTGAACCTTGATCATCGAAGAGCCCGAAACCGTTATCAGCCATGCGATCGCAAAGAAGCTCTGCATGGCGGCGGTCTATAACAGGGTGGCGGTGACGCTCGCCCCGCACAGTCTGTTTACGAGACACGACGAGCTCTACCTGCGCGCCGTCACGGTGGAACCTGACGGTCGCAAGCCTCGGGAAGCGAATCTCGGGACGTTCAAGCTGGCCGGGCTGAGCGAGGTGAAAACACCCAAGAAGCTGTTCTCCCCGCGCTCGCTCTTTCCGAGCGAGCCGGTCCCGCAAGCAATCGCGGGCTGACGCCGCCGCGCTCCCCCTCCCGGGGAGACTTTCGGCAACGCGCCTCGCGCTCACCGCCCGTCACGCCAGTCCGAACGGGTTCTCTCGACCAGCCAGAAGATTCCACCTGACGAAGCCTCGACATCCAGCTAAACAGTTGAGAGTTTTCGGGAGTTTGGCGATGTTCTGGCGGCGTTTCGCAACAACAGTGAGCTTGGTCGCGATCCTGGCCGGCTGCCGTGACGGCGGCGGGTCGAACGATACCGCCCCGCCTCCTCCGACCTCCACCACTCCGTCCACGCCGCCGTCGGCGACCGCCGCCGGCTGCTCGCTTCGGGAGCGGCAGGATTGGGCAGCAGCGCAGCTCAAGGAATGGTATCTCTTCCCCGAGACGCTTCCATCGGACACCACGCCCACCCAGGATACGGTCAGAGCTTACATCGATGCATTGACGGCGACCGCGAGGGCGCAGGGCCGGGACCGGTTCTTCACTTTCCTAACCTCTATCGCCGAAGAGAATGCCTTCTTTGCGTCGGGATCGACCGCCGGGTTTGGCTTCCGCCTGTCGCTGGACTCGGAACAGCGGCGCCTGTTCGTGTCGGAGGCGTTCGAGAGGGCACCTGCGCTTGCCGCGGGCATCGACCGCGGCACCGAGATCGTGGCGATCGGGACGACCAGCAGCGACCTCCGTACGGTCGACGCCATCATCGTTGCCGAGGGCAATGGCGGGCTGACGCGCGCGCTCGGACCGGCGACAGCGGGAATCACCCGGCTGCTGCGGGTAAGGGACGCGGCCGGCACACGCGATGTCAGCGTTGCCAAGGCCGAGTTCGAGCTGCCGCCCGTGTCGACACGTTACGGCGCGCGGCTGATCGACGACGGCGGACGGCGCGTCGCCTATGTGAACCTGCGGACGTTCATCTCAACCGCCGATCCGGCGCTGCGCGAGGCGTTCGCCCAATTCCAGGCTGCAGGCGTCACCGACTTCGTGGTCGACTTTCGGTACAATGGCGGCGGCCTCGTCTCGATTGCGAATTTGATGGGCGACCTGCTCGGCCGGAATCGCTCGGCGTCCGATGTTTTTTCCCACACCGCATTCCGGCCGGAAAAGGCCTCGCGCAATTCCACGCGCTTCTTTTCGCCGCAGCCGCAATCTGTGGCGCCGATGCGGATCGCGTTCATCGGCACGGGCGGCACCGCCTCGGCGAGCGAATTGGTGATCAACTCCTTCGTTCCGTATCTTCGTAGTGCCGCGGCGCTGATCGGCACCAACACCTTCGGCAAGCCCGTCGGGCAGATCGCGCTCGATCGGCCCGAATGCGACGACAGGCTGCGCGTGGTCGCTTTTGCATCGCAGAACGCGGCGCGTGAGGGCAATTATTTCAACGGGCTGGCAAGCACGGTCAACGCAAGTTGCCGAGCATCGGATGACCTGTCCCGTCCGCTCGGCGACCCGCAGGAAGCCTCGACGCGGCAGGCGCTCGACTTCCTCGCCGGACGGACCTGCACGCCGATCAGCACCGGCGGCGCATCGACGCAGTCGCTAGGGCCCGCCCCGCGAGAGCTGCTCGTGCCGGCGCAGCCGACCACGGTGCAACGCGAGGTACCGGGAGCGTTCTGATCGGCTGGGCGCTCAGCCAGCGAAGGTGCAGGAGATGCGAATGCGCACATTGCTTCTAGCGATCCTCGTCGCGGCAAGCGCCCCTCCTACCGGAGCGCCGGCGCAATCAGCGCCCGACGCTCATATTCTTCGCCGCGAGCGCGGGGATGTGATCGAAATCCGCGAGGTCCCAGCCCCGGTTCAAACGAACTGCCGGGGCCCGGCCAGCAAGCGGGTCGGTGCCGGCGTTCCGGGCAACGCCAAAAACCGGATGCCGCGCCGCGATCCCGACAAGGCTGCCGCGCCGGACCGCTAGAGTGCTTTCAAGTCAGGTGGAATCACCTGACGGCTCGGAAAGCACGGCAAACAAAGGAAACTGGACCCGTTCCCGGTTCAATCCAACCGGGAACGAGTCTAGATCAGTCCGTCGGCTCGATCCCAAGGTTTCATGGCGAGCTGACCGCTTCAGGCCGCGGAGGGCGAATCTCATCCCTGCTGTTTCAGGGCCATGCTGAGGCTGCCATTCAGAAGAAGAGTTTGCGGACACTGATGCGGACGGAGCGGCCGAGGGGGTCGAGAAAGCCGGGCTGATAGCTGAGCGGCGTCACGCCGGCTTCGTCCCTGACCCTGATGCGCGTGCCAAGGAGGTTGTCCACGGCAAGCGTGATCCGGGTGCCGCGAAGCCACGGCCGGTCGCGCACCAAAGCGGGTTGCTGGCCGAGATTTGCAAAAAGCCTCAGATTGACGGTGGTGAGATCCGAGAAAGTGAGGTCTCCGCGCGTCCCGCCAAGGCCATCGGGCCCGCCGCGAACCGTGGTGCCGCTTTGCCAATTGGCGGTGAGTCGCGCGCCGAGACCATTCCGGAACAGGCCGGACTGGAACTCCAATTCATGGCGAGGACGACCGCCGCGACTCCCCACGGCCGAACCGCCGAGGAAGTCGAGCACCGGTACGCCTTCGCGGATCAACGTTTCATCCTCGAACCGCCACGTATGGTAGAGCCCGAATTGGATCCGGCCGCCCCGTTCTCCGCCAAAGCGGCCGAAGCCTCCTCCGAAGCCGCCCGGGCCGCCGCCCCCCCTGAATCCAGCTGGACCGCCCGCTCCCGGACCGCGAGCGGTGGCGGCGGCACCGCCAGGGGCGACACCAGCCTCGCCCGGCT
>JALYNE010000250.1 GCA_030773375.1 Pseudomonadota bacterium | reverse complement strand
CCGTATTGATCGCCAGCACAATGATGAGGACGCGGCGTACGTCCTGGCGGCGGGCGGCAGCCACAGCGAGCGCTTCGCCCTTATGGGCGCAGCAATCGCTCATGCGGCGGCTTCCTGCAGTTGCGCGGCTTCTATTTCCGCGGCCTTCGCCTCGACGAGCCGGACAATGTGGTCGACCATGTTTTCGTCGCGGACATGATGGTCGGTCACCCCCGACAGGAAAACCATGTGCTTGCCGTTGCCGCCGCCAGTGATGCCGATGTCGGTCTCGCGCGCCTCACCGGGGCCGTTGACGACGCAGCCCAAAACCGACAGCGACAACGGCGTGCGAATGTGGGCGAGCCGTTCCTCGAGCGTCTGCACGGTACGGATGACGTCGAAGCCCTGCCGCGCGCAGGACGGGCAGGAGACGACCCGGACGCCGCGATTGCGGATACCGAGGCTTTTAAGGATTTCGAAGCCGACCCGGACTTCCTCCTCGGGCTCGGCTGAAAGCGAGACGCGGATCGTGTCGCCGATCCCGTACCAGAGCAAGGAGCCGATGCCGATCGCACTCTTGACCGTGCCGCCGCGGAGCCCGCCAGCCTCGGTTATACCGAGATGGAGCGGGCAATCGACCGCTTCGGCGAGCTGCTGGTAGGCGGCAACCGCGAGGAACACATCGCTTGCCTTCACGGCCACCTTGTATTCGCGGAAATCCTGGTCCTCGAGCAGCCGGATATGATCGAGCGCGCTCTCGACCAAAGCCTCAGGGCAAGGCTCGCCATATTTTTCGAGCAGGTCGCGCTCCAGGCTCCCCGCGTTGACGCCGATACGGATGGCACAGCCGTTTGCTTTTGCCGCACGGACGACTTCGCCAACCCGCGCTTCGGACCCGATATTGCCGGGATTGATGCGCAGGCACGCCGCGCCCGCATCGGCCGCTTCCAAGGCGCGCTTGTAGTGGAAGTGAATGTCGGCAACGATCGGCACCCGCGCAGCACGCACGATTTCTTTCAAGGCCGCAGTCGAAGCCTCGTCCGGACAGGACACACGGATGATATCGGCACCGGCTTCCTCGCAGCGGCGGATCTGATCGATCGTCGCCTTGGCATCGGCGGTGACGGTGTTGGTCATCGTCTGCACGGTCACCGGCGCGCCTCCCCCGACGGGTACGGCGCCGACCATGATCTGGCGAGACTGGCGGCGCTCGATATCGCGCCAAGGACGAACGGACATGAAGCCCATATAGGAGTTGGAACTGACCAGGGAAAGCGCGGCTATTCCTTGGGCGGCCGGCCGCGCTTGCGTTGCTCGGGCGGGGCTACCTTGATGCCCCGCCGCTGCAAGGCTTCACGTAGCAAGCACTCGATTTCGGCGTTCACGCTGCGTAAGTCGGCCGCCGCCGCCCGTTCGAGCGCGTCCCACAGGGCCGGCTCGATCCGCAACGGAAAGGCTTTTTTGGGCGGCGGCATCCTTCCTACTGGTACAGCGTGCCTGCGTTCACCACCGGCTGGGTGTCCCGTTCAGAGCACAGCACAACCATCAGGTTCGAGACCATTGCCGCCTTACGTTCGTCGTCGAGCTCCACCACATTCTTTTGCGAAAGCATGTGCAAAGCCGTTTCCACCATGCTGACGGCACCTTGGACCAGCGTCTGGCGCGCTGCGATGACTGCTTCCGCCTGCTGACGCCGTAGCATCGCCTGCGCGATCTCCGGGGCGTAAGCGAGATGCGTGAGACGACATTCGTCGATCGTGATTCCCGCCACCTGCACCCGGTCCTGAAGCTCGGCACGCAATTCGCTGTTCACTTCGTCGGCATGGCCTCGAAGCGTCGTCTCCTGATGCTCGATATCGTCGTACGGATATCTTGCCCCGATCGAGCGGACGGCGCTTTCGATCTGGATGAACACGAACTTGGTATAATCGTCCACGTCAAACAAAGCCTGAGCAGTGTCCGTAACACGCCAAACGACGTTGGTGGCGATCTCGATCGGATTGCCACGCAAATCGTTCACCTTCAGCCGTTCGGAGGTGACGTTGTGCACGCGCGTCGAGATCTTGGTTCGAGTTAGCCACGGCAGGCGCCAGCGAAGGCCGGCTGTTCGGTCGGTGCCCCGATAATCGCCAAACAGAAGGATAGCTGCTGCCTGGTTCGGCTGAAGGAAGTAGAATCCAGCGGCCACGAACAAGGTTGCGGCCGCACCCAGCACCATCATCGTGAAGCCGCCCCCCGCATTTCCGGCGATCGCCATGCCAAATCCTGCGAGCGTCGCCAGCAGAGCGAGCACCAGAACGAGAAGCATCAGATAACCGTTCTGGGTCGCCGCCGAGCGTTCGTGGGAAAGCCGTAGTGCCTTCAGATCAGTGGTTCCGTCCTGCTTGCCAGCCATAACCGATCTCCCTTATTCCTGATATCATATTTATATCGGGATCTTGGTAAAGCCGTTTCGACGGGTGTCTGGCGGGCCATCCCCTTTGTGGCTATGCGCGCTCCCGTGAGCGCGTTCGAACCCCTGCAGGAGCCCTAAATGCCCACCCATGACTGGAAACTCGTGATCCATGGCGGTGCGGGCGTGATCGAGCGGGACAGCCTCGGCCGCGAGGAGGAGCAGGATATCCGGGCCGCGCTTCAGCATGCCCTCGACACGGGCGCGAGCATCCTCGCCAATGGAGGCAGCGCCCTTGATGCTGTCGAAGCGACCGTGAAGGAGCTTGAGGACGATCCCCATTTCAATGCCGGGCGCGGCGCTGTGTTCACTTACCAAGGCTCGAGCGAACTCGACGCTGCCATCATGGACGGCAACGGCCGCCGCTCGGGTGCCATTGCCGGCGCCACTGCGACGAAGAACCCCGTCACCCTCGCCCGTGCCGTGATGGAGCATAGCCCCCACGTGATGCTGAGCGGCCCCGGCGCTGACGAATTCTCGCGCCAGCAGGATCTTGAACAGGCTGAGCCCGAATGGTTTGCGATCCCCGAGCGGCGGCGTCAGCTCGAGGAGATGAAGCGGAGCGGCGACTGGTTCGATGTCGACATGAAATATGGCACGGTCGGCGCAGTGGCGCTCGATGGTCAAGGCCACGTTGCTGCGGCCACATCGACGGGCGGCATAACCGGCAAGCGCTGGGGAAGGATTGGAGACAGCCCGATCATCGGCGCCGGCACCTATGCGGACGATCGCGCGGGCGCGGTTTCGACAACCGGATCGGGCGAGTTCTTCATTCGCGCTGGCGCCGCCCACGAAATCTGCGCGCGCATGCGCCTGCTGGGCGAGACCGCTCGACAAGCGGCCGATGCGGTGATCGCCGATGTCGGCGCGCTGGGGGGAAATGGCGGCGTCATTCTCGTCTCGGCAGCAGGCGAAGCCGTCTGGTCGTTCAACAGTTCCGGCATGTACCGGGGCAAGGCTTCGGCCGAAGGAAGCGTCGTCGGCATTTACGGCGACGAGTGAGCCGCATCCGGCCAACAAACGGACCTCTATGAAAGCTCGCTTGCTCATCCTTCTCGCGCTGTTCCTCGCGCACTCTCCGGCCTCGGCGTGGTGGGAATATGGCCATTATACGGTTGCACGGGTGGCGGAGCGGACCGTCAAAGCCTCTACGCGCGCCGCCGTTCGGCGCCTGATCAGCAGATCGGCGCTGCTCGAGACGCCGGCTTGCGCCGTCCGCACGCTGGAGGACGCAAGCTACTGGCCCGATTGTATCAAGCCGCTGGGCGACCGCTTCAGCTACAGCTTCCCGTGGCACTACCAGAACGTCGACATCTGCAAGCCGTTCGACCCGGCGAGCGCCTGCCGCGACGGCAATTGCGTGTCGGCACAGATTGAGCGCAACGCGAAGCTTCTCGCGGATAAGAGCCTGCCGGCGCGTGAGCGCCTCATGGCGCTTGCGTTCCTCACCCATTTCGTGGGCGACCTTCACATGCCGCTTCACGCCGGTGACCGCGGCGACCGCGGCGACCGCGGCGGCAACGACTTCAAGGCGAGCTACGGGGTCATTGCAGGGCGGGCGAACCTGCATTCGATCTGGGATGGCTGGATCGCCGAGCGCGCGATCTCGACCCCGCCCGGCGACGCAGCAGGGATCCTCGCCAGCCTGGTTGTTGCCGATCGGGACGCAATGCGCGGCGGCTCTGTGACGGATTGGAGCCGCGAGGCGTGGGAGGCGAGCCGCGACTTCGCTTATGGCAGCGTGATGGACGATCCGTGCGGGCCCGTTCCGGCGGCGCGGCCGGTGATCGACGAACCGACCACGCAGCGGCTGATCCCGATCGTCCGGCGACAGATTGCCCGCGGGGGGCTGCGGCTCGCGCGGCTGCTGGACGAAGCTTTAGGATGACCCTCCCCGCAAGGGGGAGGATCTTCGCGAACTATTGCGGAAGCACCGTCACCGCACGCCGGTTTTGTGCCCAGGCGCTTTCATCCGAGCCTTCGGCGACCGGCCGTTCCTTGCCCCAGCTGATCACGTTCATCCGCGACGGATCGATGCCTCGGCTTTGCAGGTAGTTCTTGGCTGCGTTCGCGCGACGGTCTCCAAGCGCAAGATTATACTCGCGAGTGCCACGCTCGTCCGCGTGGCCCTCGATCGTCACGCGCACGGTAGGGTTCCGCTGCAGCCACGTGGCCTGGGTGTCGAGGATTGCCCGGTCCTCGGCATCGACCGAATAGCTGTCGGTCTCGAAGTAAACCCGGTCGCCAGCCACGCTCTGCATGAAGTCGGCACGCGATCCCGGAAGCGCAGCCTGGCCGACGGTGCCTGCACCTGCACCTGCGCCTGCGCCTGCGCCTGTCCCCGCACCCGCGGCACCCGCATCGCTGCCGATCGGCGGCGGCGGCAGGTCCGCAGGCTTCTTCTTGGCGCAGCCGGCGGTCAGCGCAAGCGCGGCGGCCACCGCCACGATCGACAGGCTGTTTCTGTTCATCAACTTCTCCTTACGTCTTGACAAGAATCAGGGGAGCAGCGGGCCCCAGGTTGGATCGGAGCCGTCGAGCGGCGTCGGAATTCGGCGCTCGTTGACCCCGGTGAGGTCCACCTGCCACACGTTGGACTTGCCGCCCCGGCCCTGGCTGGTGCGGAAGAACTGGATCACGCGCCCGTTTGGCGACCAGGTCGGCGCCTCATCCTGCCAGCTGTTGGTGAGAAGACGCTCGCCGCCGCCGTCAGGCGTCATTACGCCCACCCGGAAGTTACCCGCGATCTTGGTGAAGGCGATGAGGTCGCCGCGCGGGCTCCATTCGGGCGTGGCATAGCGACCGCCACCGAAGCTTATGCGGCGCTGGTCGGATCCGTCAGCCTTCATCACGTAAAGCTGCTGGCTTCCCGAGCGATCGCTTTCGAAAACGATCCT
>JALYNE010000249.1 GCA_030773375.1 Pseudomonadota bacterium | reverse complement strand
TAGTTGGCGCGGACATCGGGCGACACGCGCCCCTCGAAGTTGCGGTTCCCGGACAAAACGGAGGCGGCAACGAGATCGTTCTTGTGGATTGCCTGGCTGATCGGCTCGGGAAGCGGTCCGGAATTGCCGATGCACGTCGAGCACCCGTAGCCGGTGAGATAGAAGCCGGTGGCGTCGAGATCCTCTTGGAGCCCGGATTGAACCAGATAATCAGTCACCACCTGGCTGCCCGGCGAAAGCGAGGTCTTCACCCAAGGCTTGCGCTCCAGCCCTTTTTCACGGGCTTTGCGTGCCACGAGCCCCGCGGCGACCAGAACGGACGGGTTTGATGTGTTGGTGCAGCTGGTGATGGCGGCAATGACGACGTCGCCATGGCCGACCTGGGTCCCGTCCGCCTGGAAGCGGTCGCCGATGGCGGCGGGGTCGTGCCCGTATTCGCCCGCGAAATTGGCGACGAACTCCTCGTCGACGCGGGAAAGCGGCACTCGGTCCTGCGGGCGCTTGGGGCCCGCGAGCGAGGGCTCGACGCTCGACATGTCGAGGTGGAGCGTGTCGGTGAAGACCGGATCGACGCCTTCCTCCAGCCACATGCCCTGCGCTCGTGCATAGCTTTCAACCAACGCGATCTGCTCGTCCGAGCGGCCCGTAAGACGCAGATAATCCAGGGTCTTGCCATCGATCGGGAAGAAGCCGCAGGTCGCGCCATATTCGGGAGCCATGTTGGCGATGGTCGCGCGATCCGCGAGCGGGAGCGCCGAGACGCCGGGCCCGTAAAATTCGACGAAGCGGCCGACCACGCCCTTCTTCCTCAGCACGTGGGTGACGGTCAGAACAAGGTCGGTTGCGGTGATGCCTTCGCGGAGCGCGCCGGTGAGGTGGAAGCCGATCACTTCGGGGATCAGCATCGACACGGGCTGGCCGAGCATCGCCGCTTCCGCCTCGATCCCGCCCACACCCCAGCCGAGGACGCCGAGGCCGTTCACCATCGTGGTGTGGCTATCGGTGCCGACCAGCGTGTCCGGATAAGCGACTTCTTCGCCCGAAGCGTCCGGCGACGACCAGACGGTGCGCGCGATGTGCTCGAGATTGACCTGGTGGCAGATGCCGGTGCCCGGCGGCACCACCTTGAAATTCGAAAAGGCTGCGGCGCCCCATTTCAGGAACTGGTAGCGCTCCATGTTGCGCTGATATTCCAGCTCGACATTGCGCTCGAACGCCGTTGCGTTGCCGAATTCGTCAACCATCACCGAATGGTCGATGACGAGGTGAACGGGAACCAGCGGGTTGATCTTTTCGGCGTTGCCGCCGAGCGACTTCATCGCGTCGCGCATCGCGGCGAGGTCGACGACGGCGGGAACGCCGGTGAAATCCTGCATCAACACGCGCGCCGGGCGGTATTGGATTTCCTTGCTGGTCGCGCCTTTGTTCTGCTGCCAGTCGACGATCGCCTGAATGTCGTCACGCGTGACGGTCTTGCCGTCCTCGAACCGGAGAAGGTTTTCGAGCAGCACCTTCATCGAGAAGGGAAGGCGCGAGATGTCGCCCAGCGCCTCGGCGGCCTTAGCGAGGGAATAATAAGCGTAGCTCTTGCCGCCGACGTCGAGCGTGGAACGAGTGTTCAGGCTGTTGTTGCCGACGGAAGTCATCTGCGCGCCTTTCTGTTGTCGCAGTCTGCGGAACGTGCGGGCGCTCTAGCAAGCAGGGACGTGTCGGGAAAGGCGACCTTTCAACATAATGGTGGCCCAAGGCAGCAAGCAATCATCAGCGACGAGCCCTTCCGCACCTGCTTTGCGGCTTGCCTTTCCGCCTACCCGAACAGGCCCTCGCTGCCAGGATCCTCGCGCGTCACGTGGTGCTTTAGACTCATCAAATCTGGGCTTCACCAAATTGGTTCGTCAATGCTAGGAGTTTAACCATTCCTGCGTGCTCCGGCAGCCTTGTCGAAAGGCGAGCCGACGGCGTGGGCGTTGTCCCTGCGCGGCACCGAAGAACGGTTCCACCGCCGCCGCGGCGCCTTCGACAAAATTTTTGCACCTGTTGCGCAAACGACTCACCGCTCTCTGCAAACGGGCCGTCGCTACGGCTTTGCGGGGCCTCGCCAGGCGCTGCCAACGGGGAAAACTGGCCGGAATGGCGGTTGTTCACTCAGACGTAATGAAACTCTTCGCCAATTCCGCTCGTTGTGGCTCCAAGTTCGGTCGGCAGAGGAGCCAATGTAATGGCGACGAGTATTCTGGAAGCGCGCGGCGGGTGCATCATTCCACGGGCAAGCGAGCGTGGTTACCACATCGTTTATCGCGAGCAGCAGGTGAACCACTGCCCGGGCTGCGGGCATACGCACTGGTATGTCGGCAGGACGATGGCCGAATGCGCCTTCTGCACGACGGCTCTGCCGCTTGAAAGCTCGGCCCTGGTGGCCGGCGGGCAGATCGTCCGGACGATCCGTCGCCCAGCCTACGGCACCCTGGAACACGCCTTCGCCGCCTGACGTGGTCCCCACCAGGTGGTAAGGGTGGATCCAAAGGAGCATTGAGGAGAAACTGCGTCGCTGCCCGGTTACGGGTCTCGATTGCCCTGCAGCAGGGTGGCGGGGAGATCGGGATGATAGTTTGAGGCGACCGCGCACGTGCCGCCCTTCAAGACGCCGGCCCTCTTTGCGCGAGAGGCCGGCGTTCTTGTTCCTGAAGGATGTGGTCGGCAAATCCGCAGCGGCGGCTTCACCTCAGTCCTTTTGCTGCCCCGGCTGTGATTGATCGCGAACAGGCACTCGGCAGACGGCCCGCTGCCCTCAACCGCCGGCGCGCCGGCGGGTAGGGACGAGTGCGTTACAGATGTCGACGCCGCCCGCCGGCCGCTGGAAGAAGGAGCCTGCCCGGTTGGCGCGGCCGGTCACATAGGCGCTAAAGGTCGGCGTGTTCGTGCGCATCACTTCATAGGACGGGCGCTCGGCCCCCGGCATGTCCATGGCGAGGCGGATTCGGGCGATCGGGATCTGATTTTTGGGGTCTTTGATAAATCCCAGAGCCTCGGTCCCGCGGGGGTGGGCGGTGAGCTGCTCGATGCCTTCCAGGACCCTGCCGATCGTAGCGATGTTGCGATCGAGGTGGCGCGGCGCGTGGCCAATGACGGCATAAAGCTCACCGCCGGTGCCGGTGTCGGGGTGAAGGTCTCTCCCGACGCCGACCATGCCATAGCAGTGCGTCATCCACGCGCGACCTGCCTCGGGATCGTAGCCGACGGGCCATCCGTTCACGTGGCCGACCATCGGCGCGTAGCTATCGGGAAAGCCGAGCGGGCGGATCGCAAGGCCGGCTATCGCGCGCTCATATTCCGCCGGAGGCGCCTTGACGACGCCGACGGGAAGCGGCTTCTCGCTTTCGTTCAGGCCCCACTGGACCACGTAGTTTTCCTGGATCCTGTACACGGCGGCAGGTGTCCACCAGCCGCCGCGCGCGAGCGCCCGCACGTTCGCGACGTGGACCGGCGCGAAATCGGGCGCAAGCTCGATGGCCACTCGGCCGCCGCCCCGCAACTCCATGATGAGGAGGTTCTCGGGCGCCACCGGCCGCCAGTCGGCCGCAGCGCTGTTCTTGATGACCTCGGCTGGTTCCGTCGCCTCGAGGACGGGCGCGGGCCGCCAGAAGGTGTAGCGGGCCGAAGGATCCGGATCCGTCGGCGCCTCCGGCTGGGCGGTTGTGCAGGAGGCGAGAAGAGCGAGGGCCGCGCCCGTGCCGATGTGACGTTTCATCCTCTCCCTCCACCAGCTCTCCGAAGTGCCTGGGTGGCAAAGTTCACGGCGATGGGCAAGCTGCGGTATAGGGAAGGCATGTTGGAAATCGCATCTGCGGAGATATCCAGGAGGTGATGGCACTCGAACGCGGGCCGGGGTTCGAGCGGCTGGTCGGACGCTGGGAGCAGTAGGAGCATCTGGCGGAGATCGCCAAGGCCTCGTCCCGCTACTTCGTGCTCAGTGATAGCCGCGGCATCGCCGGTTTTGCAATCGTGCAGGGCCTCGGCGACCCTGATGGCAAGGCGCATCTGAAGCGGATCGCGGTTCGGGATCCGGGGCAGGGCACAGGCGAAAAGCTGCTGCGTCTACTCCTCGACTGGCTGTTCACCAAAAGCGCCACCAACCGCACCGACCTCGACGTCTTCGTAGGCAATGCGCGGACGAAGAGGCGTATGAAAAGGCCGGATTCACTACGGATGGGATCCTGCGCGATTTTCACCGCGAGCCGGACGGCAGCTTCAGGGACATGTGGCTGATGACGATTCTCCGCCGCAAGTGGGAAGCACGAAAGCGGGACGCCTGAGCCCAAACGCCACAAAAACCCCGCCCGCAGCTTTACCGCTGCTTGCCGCCCGCTGCCGGGGCAGCCTGCGCGTTGAGGTCGACGTCGTCGATCGCGTCGGCGGCCGCTTCGCCGGTCCGTTCATAGATTTCGGCCTGGTCCTCGAGCTGCTCCTCGGCCTCGCCGCTGGCATTCTCCGCAGCCTTTTCGAGCTGCTGCGCCTGCGCGTCGAAAGCGTTCTCGACATCCGCCGCAGCCTTATCGTCACCCTTGCCTTCGCCGCAAGCGGCCACGGCCAAGAAGGCGGCGCCGACGACCAACTTCGCGAAATTCTTCATGCTGTGACTCCGTTCCGTTCCGCGCGACAATGAGCAAGGCGGCGCCGGAGTTCCCATCCGCTCGCCGGGTGTGGGCCTCAGCGCGGCGGTGGAGACCGTCACGATGATGAGGGAATTTCCCAGCAGAAAGGCCCCGCCGCGAAGCGGCGAGGCCATCCAGCAACTTCTGCAGAAGAGCTTAGCGGGGGCCTACGCCGCCGCCGCCGAGACCGGCGCTGTTCTTGTCGCCCGGGCCGCTGTTGCCGGGCCCGCCCCCGGCGTTCTTCGCGCGCGGGCCATTATTATTATTATTGTTGTTGTTGTTGTTGTTGTTGTTGTTGTTGTTGCTCGCGCCGCGGTTGCCGCCGGCGCCGCCGCCGCCCCGTCCGCCGCTTACATGGATCAGTTCTTCATTGTGCAATTGACGCATGATGATCTCCTCAGTGCGTACGCTCACAAAGCGCACGCTTTGGGGAAAATTCCCGCAAGGCAGCTTTGTTCACGCGCAACTGCTGCGGCGAGTCCCGATTTGGCACAGACGACACGATCTGCTGGCCCGCCAAAAAGACGTGCCCGTGCGGGCGGGGCCCAAAAACAGAGGAGCGGGATGAAGGGTGCGCTAGCCCGCATTTCTCACCACGGACCAGCGGTGGATGGGTGAGGAGGCTTTATCGCTGTGTCGCGGTTGAGGGCCGCACGGCGTCATCCGCTCGTCTGGAGCGGGGCTTTGGGCGGCGATGTGGC
>JALYNE010000248.1 GCA_030773375.1 Pseudomonadota bacterium | reverse complement strand
CCGGGCTTTTCGATCGAGCGCTTCAGCGCCGCCATCAGGTCAACGACGTTCATGCCGCGAGGCGGCGCCTTATCCTCGTCCTCCGCCTGAATGGTCGCGCCTTTGCGTTTGCGCTCGATGAGATCGTGCAATGCTTCTATGTAGCGGTCATGGAACTTTGACGCGTCGAACGGCGCCGTCTTTTTCTGGATCAGCGTTTCGGCGAGGTCGAGCAGCTCCTCGTCCGGCTGGGCATCGCTGATGTCGCGGAAGTAGTTCTGCGCCTTGTTGACCTCATCGGCGTAGCGCAGGGTTTCCAGGACGATGCCGTGGCCGCAGGGCTTCAGGCTAACAAGATATTCTCGGCCCCTTAGCGCGAGTTGACCAAGGCCAACCTTTTTCGCGCGTCGGAGGGCCTCGCGCAGCACGATGAATGCTTCCTCCGCCAGATCGTCGGCCGGAACGACGAAATAGGGTTTCTCGTAATAAAGGACGTCGATCTCGTCATAGTCGACGAACTGGGTGAGCTCGAGCGTCTTCTTGCTTTCCAGCTTCACCGCCTCGAGCTCATCCTCCTCGATGAGCACATAGCTGCCCTTCTCTACCTCATAACCCTTGACGATCTCGCCGGGATCGACGGGCCCGACGCCGGGCACCACCTTTTCATATTTGATGCGCTTTCCGGTCGGCTCGTGGATCTGGTTGAACGAGATGGCAGCCCCGCTCTTGGTGGCTGAGAAGATTTCGACCGGGATCGAGACCAAGGCGAGCCTGATCTGTCCCCTCCAATATGCGCGTGCCGCCATGTTCCAGCTCCCGGGATCGATTCGCTCCCGATTCAATCGACGGGGAAGAGGTCGGTTCCGTGCTGAAATCCCGCCCCGCGCGGCAATTGCTTCAGACTGGTATTTCGGTCGTATACTTCACCTGGCGAAGCGCGAAGTTCGAGGCGGCGTTCGCCACTGAGGGATGTGCGAGTACGCCGCGCATGATGAAGCGATCATAGTCGGCGACATCGCGCACGGAAATGCGGAGAAGATAATCCCACTCGCCGGACATGGCGTAGCACTCGACGATCTCCTCGCGCGACTGGATGAATTCCTCGAAGTCGGAACGGGTTTCCGCGCTCTGACGCGTCATGCGCACCTGACACAGGACGTTGACCGACCGGTCGAGGGACCTCGCGTCGGCCAAGCGCACCGACTTGCCGAGCACCCCCGCTTTTTCGAGGTTGCGCACCCGCCGCCATACCGAAGCCGGCGAGGCGCCTACGCGATCGGCAAGAGCGGCGTGGCTAAGGCTGGCGTCGCGCTGCAGTTCGCGGATGATTCGCCGATCTACCGCGTCGATCTGATCAGTTTGTTTCATTGAAGACCAGAATAGCCGAATGTGCGTTGCACGGCCAGCGCCTCCAGCCGCAACTCTGATACACGTTGTGCGCGGCTATGCAGTAGATGTATCGGGTGCCACGATTTTCAGGAATGCGTGAGCAGGAGGAATAAGTGGCCGAGGGTTCCAGAGTGGCGGAAGCGCCCAAGCTGTTTGATCGCCTGGAGGCGCAGGCCTCCGATTCCTTGTTGGCACTCATCGCAATGGCCAAAGCCGACCCCCGGCCCGACAAGATCGACGTCGGTGTCGGCGTTTACCGAGACGCCGCCGGCGGCACGCCCATTCTGCGCGCGGTCAAGGCTGCCGAGCGGATCCTGCTCGAGACGCAGGAGACCAAATCCTATCTCGGCTCGCAGGGTGATCCGCGCTTCGTTGAACTGATGAAGGGCATCGCCTTCGGAGAAGGAGCGCTCAGCGATGATCGGATCATCGGGCTGCAGACGCCCGGTGGCTGCGGCGCGTTGCGCCTCGGCGCCGACCTCATCGAAAAGGCGGATCAGGACGCGCGCATTTTCGTCGGTCAGCCGACCTGGCCCAATCACGCGCCGCTTATCGGCTGCGCGGGCGTCGAGATGGTCGATTATTGCTATTACGATAAAGCCACGACGACCATCTGCTTCGACCAGATGATGGATGCATTGGAGCAGGCCCGTGCGGGGGAACTCATCCTGCTGCACGGCTGCTGCCACAATCCGACCGGTGCGGATCTCAGCCTCGATCAGTGGCGCGCGGTCGCCGAGCTGGTGTCGAGGCGCGGCCTCGTCCCGTTCGTCGATCTTGCCTATCAGGGGCTCGGCCGCGGGCTGGAAGAGGATGCGGAAGGAACGCGGCTCGTTGTAGAAGCTGCGGATCAGGCGCTCGTCGCCCATAGCTGTGACAAGAATTTCGGTGTTTACCGGGAGCGTACCGGCTCGCTGTTCGTCAAGGCATCCAGCCGTGAAGCCGCCGAGGTGATTTTCGGCAATCTCCTTGGGCTCTCCCGCACCATGTGGTCGATGCCGCCCGATCACGGCGCGGCCGTCGCTCGGGTTGTGCTGGATGATCCGGAGCTTCGCGCCGACTGGCATGCGGAGCTCGACGAAATGTGCGCCCGCATTCGGAGCCTCAGGTCACGGCTCGCGGCTTACGATCCGCGCCTCGCCTATATCGCCGACCAGAACGGAATGTTTTCGATGCTGCCGCTGTCGAGCGACGAGGTCGTGGCGCTGCGGGAAAGCCACGGCATCTACATGGCGAATTCGGGCCGCTTCAACGTCGTCGGTCTCTCGGACGAGAGCGTCGAGCGCTTTGCCGCGGCCGTGGTGGAGGTCATGGATGGCTGACGGCCCGCTCGTGGCGGAATCGCTTTCGCGGAACACACCGGATCCAGGCTTCGACTGGCGAAGGATCGCCTATCTGGTGAACGTATCGCGGGCGCTCGACCGCCTCGAGGAAGAACGGCTCGTCCCGGAACGCAAGGTTCTCTACCAATTCTCAGCCCGCGGGCACGACATGGCTCAGATCATGCTGGGCCAGAAGCTCGACCGCGCGAAGGATGCGGCCTGTGGCTATTATCGCTCCCGCCCTTTGCTCCTCGCGCTTGGCGTTGCGGTCGAAGACGCGCTCGGCTCTGCCATGGGGCGGGCCGGCGGCTATTCCGACGGGCGGGATATCGGCGTCGTCTTCAACTTTCCCAACCCGGGCGGTGCGCCGGCTCTTCCCATGAGCGGCGGCGTCGGCGCGCAATATACGCCGACTGCCGGTTGGGCGCAGGCGATCGAATATTACCGGGAGGTGCTTCAAAGCAGCGCGCACGAGCAAGCCATTGCGGTTGTCCTCGGCGGTGACGCGTCCTGCGCGACCGGTGGTTTCTGGGCAGCGCTTACTATCGCGACAACGCAGAAGCTGCCCATGCTCTTTTACGTTGAAGACAATAAATACGGCATCTCGGTCCCCTCGACCTATCAGACGCCGGGTGGGGACATCGCCCGCAACCTTCAGAGCTTCACCAATCTTGAAGTCCTCTCAGGCGACGGGACCGAGCCCGCGGAGGCCGCGCGTCTGTTGAGCGGCGCAATCGGACATGTCCGATCGCGGCGCGGCCCGGCGCTTCTCCGCCTCTCCGTGCCGCGGCTCCAGGGCCACAGCTTTCAAGATACCCAGACCTACAAGTCGGAGGAGTTCGTCGCATCCGAATGGGCCCGCGATCCGCTCCCCAAGCTTCGGTCCTATCTCGTCCCGAGCCTCCTTTCCGACGAGGAGTGGAAGCAGATCGAGGAGGAGGCGGCCCACGCCGTCGAGCTGGCGCGCGCCAGTGCCGAGGGCCGGGACGTCGCCGACCCCGAAACGGTTCTGAACAACGTCTTTTATGAAGGCGAGATGCAGACGGTGGGGGGGCAGTGGACCCACGGCTATCGTGCGCCCCGCTCCACCGATGAGCCGAAGCCTTCGGGGCAGCGCATCAACATGGTGACGGCCATCCGCAGGACGCTGGATCGGGAGCTGGAGATCAATCCCCGTGTCGTTCTGTTCGGCGAGGATATCGGCCCCAAGGGGGGCGTCCATGCGGTGACGCTCGGCCTTCAGGAGAAATACGGCGTCGCGCGTGTATTCGACACCAGCCTCAACGAGGAGGGTATCGTCGGCCGCGCCGTGGGAATGGCACTGGCTGGCCTGATGCCGGTCCCCGAAATCCAGTTCCGCAAATATGCCGAACCCGCCACCGAACAGATCAACGATTGCGGCACGATGCGCTGGCGCACCAACAATCGTTTCGCCGCACCGATGGTGCTCCGCATTCCCGGCGGCTTCTTCAAGGTGGGCGATCCCTGGCACAGCCAGACCAACGAGGTGCAGTTCGTCCACAATCCCGGCTGGCTGGTTGCAGTGCCTTCGAACAGCGAGGACGCAGTCGGCCTTCTTCGGGCAGGGCTGCGCGGCAACGACCCTGTTATCTTCTTCGAGCATCGCGCCATGCTCGACGACGTCTGGGCGCGCCGGCCTTACCCGGGCGATGACTATGTTCTTCCCTTCGGCCGGGCAAAGAAGACCCGCCAGGGCGACGATATCACGATTGTCGCCTGGGGTGCGATGGTGCCGCGCTGCGAGGAAGCTGCAAGGGATTTCTCGGCCGACGTCATCGACTTGCGGACCCTTATGCCCTGGGACAAGGAAATGGTCCTGACGTCGGTCCGCCGGACGCGCCGCTGCCTCATCGTGCACGAAGATCTCCGGACCGGCGGCTTCGGGGCCGAAATCGCTGCAGCCGTGGCCGACGAAGCTTTTCTCGACCTCGATGCACCGGTCTCGCGCCTCACCATGCCGGACATCCCCAGCCCCCATAATGCGGTTCTCCTCAACTGGGCCGTTCCTTCGGTGGAGCGGATCCGCGCGAAGATTGACGATCTGGTGGGGTTTTGAACATGGGCCCGCCTCCGTTCGCGTCGGACGAAGTTCATCCTCAGGCGCTGCCGGAGTGCTCGAAGGGCACGGGTGAATGGCGAAGGTGCGAACGGTGATCGACGTTGTGGTTCCGCAGGAGCAGGAAGGGACCCAGGCCGTCGTGCGCGCCTGGCTGAAATCCGTCGGCGACCGTGTCGAGGAGAACGATCCCTTGGTCGAGCTCGAGACCGACAAGGTGGCGGTGGAAGTCCCGGCACCTGCGGCCGGGGTGCTTCGCGAGATCCTGCTCGACAGCAATGCAGAGGCCGTTCCCGGCGCGATCCTCGGCCGCATCGCGCCGGTGGCGCAAATCGTTGGCAACGAAGATGAGGCGTCCGTTTTGCCCGAGCCGAGCAGCGGCCCCGCGCGAAGCTCCGATGAAAGCTCCTCGCGTCCCTTGCGTGCGAACCAGTTTAGCGAAATGCGGCTCTCTCCCTCGGTGAAGCGCGCGTGCCTGCAGCACAATGTCGACCCGGCCGAAGTGCAAGGCACCGGGCGCGACGGGCGCATCACTCGCGCCGACGTCGATCGGTTCGTCCAGGCGTCCGCCCGACCGGCCGCTCAGCC
>JALYNE010000247.1 GCA_030773375.1 Pseudomonadota bacterium | reverse complement strand
CCGACGAACCCGTCCGGCAGCCCCAGTTCCCGGCCGAGCTCGCGCACCTCGTCCTTGAAGAGCTCGCGCAAGGGTTCGACGAGCTTCATGTTCATCCGTTCGGGAAGCCCGCCGACATTGTGGTGGCTCTTGATCGTGACCGACGGGCCGCCGGTAAAGCTCACGCTCTCGATCACGTCCGGATAGAGCGTTCCCTGCGCCAGGAAGTCCGCGCCGCCGATCTTCCGCGCCTCCTCCTCGAACACGTCGATGAAGGTCTTGCCGATGAACTTTCGTTTGGCCTCCGGGTCGGTGAGGCCGGCCAGCCCTCCAAGGAACAAGGCCTCGGCATTCACGTGGACCAGCGGGATGTTGTAGTGGTTGCGGAACAAGCTCACGACCTGCTCTGCCTCGCCGGTGCGCATCAGGCCATGATCCACGAACACGCAGGTGAGCTGCTCGCCGATCGCTTCGTGGATGAGCACTGCGGCCACCGCGCTGTCGACGCCCCCGGAAAGCCCGCAGATGACACGGCCGCTTCCGACTTGCGCCCGGATCTCCTCGATCTTGGTCGCGCGGAACTCGGCCATGGTCCAGTCGCCGGACAAGCCGCATACGTGGCGCACGAAATTGGCGATGAGCTTGCCGCCATCGGGGGTATGGACGACTTCGGGGTGAAACTGCACGCCGTAGAATTTCCGCTCGTCGTCGGCCGTGGCGGCAAAGGGTGCGCCGGCTGATTGTGCGACGATGCGAAACCCCGGTGCAAGCGCGTCGACCTTGTCGCCGTGGCTCATCCAAACCTGATGCCGCTCGCCGGGCTGCCACAAGCCGTCGAACAGGCGGCAATCGTCTTTCACTTCGAGGAAGGCGCGGCCGAACTCGCTATGATCGCCGGCAATGACCTTGCCGCCCAGTTGCTCGGCCATGAGCTGCTGGCCGTAGCAGATGCCGAGCATTGGGAGCCCCGCTTCGAACAAGGCATGATCGGCCCGCGGGCTATCCGCGAAGGTCACGGATGCGGGTCCGCCGGAGAGGATCACGCCTTTGGGCTTCAGCCGCTCGAGCGCTTCGGTCGCCCGGCTGAACGGCACGATCTCGCTATACACCCCCGCCTCGCGCACGCGGCGCGCGATGAGCTGCGTCACCTGGCTCCCGAAGTCGACGATCAGGATGTTGTCGGACGGCTGGACGGTCATGGGTGGGGCGCGGCTTCCGGGCAAAATAATGCGCGCGAGCCCTAGGACCCGCGCGCAATCCTGTCCAGCGAAGCGCCGTCCCGATCAGATCCTGAAGTCGGTGATCCGGCCGCTACCGCGGGCGTGGCAGGTGAAATCGTCTGTTCCGAATCGGTCGCCATATCGGTCGTGTCGATCGTAACGGTCGTACCGATCGTAACGATCGTAACGATCATAGCCGGGATAATCGGCCTCGACCACGCCGCGGACGCGGTAGTGATCGCCGCCGGTGCGATCGACATCCGTGATGCGCACGCGGCCGCGGCCGATCCGTTCAGCCTCGTAGCCGCAGCTGTTCACCGCGCTCGTATAGCCATCGCGGTATCGATACCGACCGCCATAGCCATAGCGTCCGTAATCCCGATCGAGAGCCGAGGTCACCGCGGCTATGCCGCCGAGGACCGCGACGCCAGTGAGGATGTCGCCGATGACGCTGCCACGGTGATAGCCGCGGCCATAACGATCATATCGGTCGTACTGCGCTTGCGCGGGGGCAGCAACTCCAACGGCCAGCAGGGCCGCGGCGGCGGCGCCGATCGTGAATCTGCCAAGCTTTTGCATAGCGAACCTTTCCTGAACAGCCCGGAAGCCAGGCTCGCTTAAGGCTATGGCCGAATCGCGCTGACGCGGTGCTGAACCGCCTGTTGGCCTGCGTTCATTCGGCTGCGAATGATGGCAGGCCGCTCATGCCTCGGGGCGCGTGGCGATCCAGCTTCCGCCAATGCCGGCGGCCGCCAGCGGCACCAGCGACCATGGAAAGGCGAGAAGCGCCAGGCCAGCGCCCGCGCTTACCGCAAAGCAGGCGAGCGCCGCCCGTTTGCCTTTCCTGCTGATGGCGCCGCGCGTGCGCCACGCGTGGATGTGCGGCCCGAAATAGGGGTGCTCCACTATCCACCGCTCCAGGCGCGGACTGCCCCGTGCAAAGAAAAAGGCGGCGAGGATCACGAAAGGAACAGTCGGCAGCAGCGGCAGCACCGCGCCGACGGCCCCAAGGAGGAGCGACAGCCATCCCAGCAGCAGGTAGGTGAAGCGCATCATCCGCTTACGTCATCCCGCCGCCCGGCGCCGAAAACAAGGGACCGATAGCCGCGCCGGCGCGTTTTCCGGCGAAGCCCGGCAGATTGGAACCGCTCATGCCCGTCTTCAGGACCGCCGAAGAAATCGCCAATCCGGAGATCGTCGATTCCGAACTCCATCCGGACGCGCGCTTTCGATACATCCAGCGCCGGATGCAGGAAGAGGAAGGGCTGCGGCTCAGCATCGACAACATCGCTTACGTGCTGAAGCTCGACCAGGATTTCGAGCGCGAGCGGGCTGCGGAAGCAGAGGGCTCCGCTCAGGCCTGACGCCGGGAGCGGAGTGCCGCGGCCGCACCCGTGAGGCAGGCATGCTCTGCCGCCGCAAAACTGGTCGGCACCCGTTCAAGCGCCCGCGCCATCCGGCCCTTAGCTGCCAGCTGGACGCGGAACCTGCTGGCTGGTGCATGAACGCGGGGACTCGCCGGGGAGCTCCTCTTCCTCAGCGGGATGCCGTCTGGGTCGCTGCCCCCACCTGCATCCCGGTGTGCTGGGCGATGAACGCCCACATGTCCGCATATTCCTCGATGATCTTTTCGGTCGGCTTTCCCGATCCGTGGCCGGCGCGAGTCTCGATGCGGATCAACTTCGGCTCAGCCCCGGTATTCGCCGCTTGCAGCGCGGCGATATATTTGAAGCTGTGCCCCGGCACGACCCGGTCATCGGTATCCGCGGTCGTCACCAGCACCGCCGGATAGTCCGAACCGGAACGGATGTTGTGGTATGGCGAGTAGGCGAGCAACGTCCGGAAGTCGGGCTCCCGGTCAGGATAGCCGTAGTCATCGACCCAGTAACGTCCCGCCGTCCAGCGATTGAAGCGCAGCATGTCCATCACGCCCACGGCGGGAAGCGCTGCTGCAAACAGGTCCGGCCGCTGGTTCGCGACCGCGCCGATCAGCAGGCCGCCATTGGACCGGCCGTAAATGGCGAGCTTCTCCTTCGAGGTGACGCCCTCACGAATCAGATATTCTGCCGCTCCGATAAAGTCGTCGAACACGTTCTGCTTGTTGGCGAGGCGCCCCGCATCGTGCCAGGCTTTGCCATATTCGCCGCCGCCGCGAAGGTTGGCGACCGCGTAAACGCCGCCCTGCTCGATCCAGGCAAGGTTCGACGAGGAGAAGCTTGGCGTCACCGGAATGTTGAAGCCGCCATATGCGTAGAGCAAAGTCGGGTGCCGCTTGGACATGTCGAGGTCCTTGCGGTGGACCAGGAACATGGGGATGCGCGTGCCGTCGTTGGAACGGTAGAAACGCTGCGAGACGGTGAAGTCTTGCGGAGAAAAGGGGACACGTGGCTGCGCCCACGGCGTTACTTCACCCGTTCGGCTGTCGTACCGATAGATGGTGGTCGGCATGTTGAAGCTTGCAAAGGAGAAGAAGGTCTCGCTGTCGCTCGCATCGCCCGAAAAGCCGCCGGCCGTCCCGATCCCCGGCAGGGTCACCTTGCCAAGCGGCTTGCCGTCGAGGCTGAAGGTTCTGACCTCGGTCTTGGCGTCGACCAGATAAGACGCGATCAGCTGATTGCCCACGATCGAGGCGCCGCCGAGCGTCGCTTCGTCCTCGGCGACAAGCTGCTTCACTTCCAATCCGGGCCGGCTCACGTCAGTCGCGACGATCCTCAGGCGCGGCGCCTCGCTGTTCGTTGCCCAGTAGAAGGTGCTGCCGACGTTCCCGACATAGTCCCACTGATTGCGAAGTCCGGTGATGAACCGCCGCGGCGCTGGCTTGGGCGCGCTGAGGTCGATGAGGGCGACGTCGTAACGTTCATCCGTCCCTTCGGATGAAGTGACGATCAGCCATCGCCCATCGTCGGAGACCTGCGCGACGTTGCTGAGCTTCGGCCGCGCCGGATCGGAATAAATCAGCCGATCCTGGCTCTGCGGCGTGCCGAGCTTGTGAAAGTACACGGCATGATTTTCGTTCAACGACTGAAACTGCTCTCCCTTCTTGGGCTCCGGAAAGCGGGAGTAATAGAAACCGGATCCGTCCTTCGCCCAATTGAGCGCGGAGAATTTCACCCATCGAACTTCGTCCGGGAGCACCTTGCCGGTGTTGGCATCGAGCACGCGGACAACCCGCCAGTCGGTCCCGCCTTCCTGGATCGAATAGACCACATGCTTTCCATCCTCCGACGGCTCCCACTCCCCCAAAGCCGTCGCCCCGTCCTCGGACCAGCCGTTGGGATCGATCAGCATCCTGGGAGTGCCGTTCAGCCCATCGCGGACATAGAGGACGTTCTGGTTCTGAAGCCCGGTGTTCCGGCTGTAGAAATAGCGGTTCCCCTCCTTTTGCGGGATTCCGAAACGCTCGTAGTTGAACAGCTCGCGCATCCGCTGCTGGAACGCCGGCCGGGCCGCCAAGGTCGCCAGATAGGAATCGGTGAGGGCGTTCTGCTGCGCGACCCAAGCCGCGACCTTGGGCTCCTCGCGCACGTCCTTTTCGAGCCAGCGGTAAGGGTCCTGAACCGGCACCCCGAATTGGTTTTCCACCAGTTCCTGCCGATCGGTTGCGGGATAGACGATCGATGCCTTCGGCGCGGCGGCAGCGGTAGCTGCGACCGGCTCACGTCCGTTCATGGCGCAGGCTGAGGACGCAAGAAGGCAAAGAACAAGGGCATGGCGCATCGATCCAACTCTTTCTGTGCAAGGGAGAATTCGGTCATTTAGCAGAGGGCCGAGGCTTTTTCAAAGCCGCTGATGCGGGTCTCCGGCTCGGTCACGCGTGGGCCGCAAACAGCTTCATCTTCCCGCCGCTAGAGTGCTTTCAAGTCAGGTGGAAATCACCTGACGGCTCGGAAAGCACGGCAAACAAGAGGAAACTGGACTCGTCCCGGTTCAATCAAATCGGGAACGAGTCTAGCGCACAAGAAAAAGGGCCCCCAACGGAGGCCCTTTTTTGCTTTCCGATGCCGTGGTCGAAGTCTCACTTCGACCAGAATTCATCATGCCGCTTCCTCGAATTCCTCACCGCCCTGCAGCGGGCCGGAATCCTGGCCCTTGGCGGCGACGTCGCGGTCCACCAGCTCGATGATGGCGATGGGAGCGGCGTCCGAAGCACGAAGCCC
>JALYNE010000246.1 GCA_030773375.1 Pseudomonadota bacterium | reverse complement strand
GCACAACAGTCGGCGAGACGGGGCTGGATGAACCAGTGTTGATTCCACGTGCTGTCCAAGCACGCTCAGGTGATTTGGATCCGGTCCGCGAACTCCCATACAGGCTCGCAGCTCACATCGCTGCACCCAGAAGCCGGACAGATGGCAGCATCCGATTACGTGCCGATACCCGCCAAAAACCGCTTGCGCTGACGGGGGCGTCCACAGATGAAATCACCTGACGCTCGGAAAGCACGGCAAACAAAGGAAACTGGACCCGTTCCCGGTTCAATCAAACCGGGAACGAGTCTAGGCCCGGCCGCCGCACCTTTTCCTGAGACGATTCTTCTTGTCGAAGCACTCCTCCCGCAGCTCGGGCAAAGCCGGCTGCCGGATCTGTTGAGGATTGTAGACCAGGGTTCGGTCGCCGACGGCAACGAGGCTGTTGCGCAGCTCACGCATCCTGTTCTGCGCCGTGACGTGCAGCTGTCCCTTGGGCCGGGTGAGGGCTTCCTTGGTGATGTTCCCCGCAGTCTGGCAGAAACCGAACTGCGCCTGGAAAGTCGACCAATTGTTGTAGGTGATGGTTGTATAGTCGTCGAACGCCTTCTGGCCCTTGGCTGGGTTGCCTTGCACGCGTTTGAAGTAAGCGTTCATCGCGGTGTAGGCGCCGGCGAGCTCCTCCGCATGGTGAGCAAGAAGGCCATTGTAATTGTCGACGGCCCGCAGGTACGGGGAAAATTGACACTGAAGCGCCGCGACGTTGAGCCCGGCGCGCAGATTCCACAAGAGATGCGCGCGGTACTCCGCCGGAGTGGCTCCGGGAATCGGGAGGCCGACAAGCGGGTCATTCCCTTCGATCGTGCCAGCCTTGAAATCGGGCTCGTTCACGAAGAGCTGCGCGCCTGCGAGCTGCGGCGCAGCGACGGCAATGGCGGTCGCGACCAAAGCTGCGGTCCTGAAGCCGTTCTTCCACCCAACGAACATTCGAAGATTCCCCTCTCCAGATCCGGCTCCGATACTGCCGGCGCGCTGTAACTATGATTAACGGCGAGCCGGGCGCAACCTCGAACTCGCCTGTCGAGCCCGCTAAGCGCCTTCGTGCAAAAGAAAAAGACCGCCCGGTCGCCCGGACGGCCTTTCCCTAAAGACTATGCCTTCGGAAATTACATTCCGTTGGTCATGTTGCCGCCGGTGTCGCCGCCGGTGGTGTTGCCGCCGGTGCCGCCAGTGCCGCCGGTGGTGTTGCCGCCAGCGCCAGTGCCGCCGGTCATGTTGGCGTCCATGCCCATATTGGCGTCCATGCCCATATTGGCATCCATGCCGTTCGCGCCGTCGATGGCGGTCACGTCATTGGTGGTGCCCATGTCGGTGCCTTCCATTTCGGTGCCCGCCATGTTGTTGGCTTCGCCACCGCCGCCGCCGCCGCAGGCTGCAACGAGAAGGGCCGCACCGGCAACCATCGAACCGGTCATAACTTTCTTGAAGAGGTCACGCATTTAGAAACTCCCTAGATTGATGATTTGGTCGGGTTGGTCCCTTTTTCTACCAAATCGGTTCTGCACAATAGACGGAAAGACGCGGGCCCTCAAGCCTTCTCCGAACTCCCCTCGACAGACATCAAAAAACCGTCGAGCCCTTGCCTCAGCGCCAGATCGAAACACTCGTGCCTTTCGCACGCTCCCATCTCGCCGAGGCTGGTCACTGGGAACTCGGCGATACCGCAAGGCACTATGCCTGAAAAGTGAGAAAGTTCCGGTCGGAGGTTGACGGAGAAGCCGTGCATGGTCACCCAGCGGCGTACCCGGACGCCGATCGCGCCGATCTTTGCCTGGCCTTTTTTGTGATCGACCCAGATGCCGATCCGCGCCGGATCGCGATAGGCTTCGACCCCGAGCTCAGCGAGCGCAGCGATTATCCAACCCTCCAGAGCGTGGACGAAGTTCCTGACATCGCGGCCGCGTTTGTCGAGATCGAGCACGACATAACCGACGCGTTGTCCCGGTCCATGATAGGTGTAGCGGCCGCCCCGGCCCGCCGCATAAACAGGCAAACCCTGCGGATTGAAAAGCTCGGCTGGATCGGCGCTGGTGCCGGCGGTGTAGAGCGGCGGATGCTCCAGCAGCCAAATCAGCTCCGGTGCGGTGCCTGCCCGGACAGCCTCTGCACGCTGCTCCATTGCGGCGAGCGCTTCGGGATAGGGGATGAGGCCGGAGGACGTCCGCCACTCCACCCCGGCGATAGGTGTCATGCGCCAAACATGGCGCGGCGCCACCCGGCGCGCAACACACGCTGATTGCGCGGCGAACCCCCTTTGCGCATAGACGGCGCTTCAAGGGGAAACGCGATGAAGAAGTTGTCCATAACGACTGCGTGGAACGAGACCGCTCCGTTCGTGAAGCGGCAATTCGGCCTGCTGTTCCTTATCGCCTTCGGCCTGGTTGCGTTGCCAACCATCATCCTTCAGGCCGCGATGCCGGCGGCGACTCCGGGGCAGCCGCCTGAAGGGGGCAGCTGGATGTTTCTCGTCATCCCCGTGATCGTGCTCGGCGTGGTCGGATCTCTGACAATCACGAGCCTGGCGCTGGCGCGCGCCAGCGACGCGCGCGAAGCGTTCTTACACGCCCTCCGCCGCTTCGCGCCCGTTCTTCTGGCGACATTGCTCCTCGGGTTGGCAGCCGCCCTGGTTGCTTTGCCCGTTGCGGTGATCCTGGTGCTGCTGGCCGGAACCGGGGCGGGGGGGCTGGTGCTCCTCACGCTGGCGATCGTCCTTGCCTTCGTGTTCGTCTGGGTCCGGATGATGTTGCTGAACCCGGTCGGAGCGGTCGAGCCCATCGGCCCCGTCGCGATTCTGAGGCGCAGCTGGACGCTCACCGCCGGCCGATTCTGGAAGCTTCTCGGCTTCCTCGTTGTCATGGTGATTCTTTTCGTTGTGGTGACGTTCGCGGTGAGCGCGGTTCTGGGGAGCGTGATCATTCTTCTGGCGGGCCAGCCCCAGGACGGCAATCTGACGCAGGTTTTACTCCTGCTGCTGAACGGCCTCCTCAACGCTGGATTCAGCGTCTTCCTGACGGTGATGATCGCGCGGATCTACGCTCAGCTGACCGGCGAGGGTATCAGTGGCAGCTGAGGCGCGATGTCCCGTGGCAGCAGCCCTGAGAGGCGCGGGTCGGGGAAGCTTTCAAAGGCCCGATTGTAGGCGGTGAACCCCGCGCGCAGGTAGGACGGCAATGCGGCGGGATGATCCAGGGTGCAGGTGTTGACGTGCACGCGCTCCACCTCCTTGCGCCACGCGAGCGCGAGCGTCTGTGCAAACAGCCACTTTCCGTGCCCACGTCCCGCAAGCTCAGGCACGAGGCCCAGGAAGCGGATCAAGCATTCTCGCGCTTTCCCGAAGTCGAGCTCGAGCATGCCAACCTCAATGCCGGATCGATCTACCACGGCATGAACTTCGCCGATGCTGGCCCTGAGCGTCGCATCGTCCATGATCAGCCGCGAATACCAGAGCCATCGCGCGCCGACGCGCTTGAACAGCAACCGGTATTTGGCGGGGTCCACCTCCCGCCAGCGCTCGAGCCGAAGCGGCGAATCGGGGACGGGCCGCAGTTTTGGCCGCTCCGTCATTTCGAGATAGGTGACGACGGTGCCGATCTGGCCCGGTTGCAGTTGGATCAGCGGCACGGGGCCCCTCGGTGGGCAGCATCGAATGGCGCAATCAGCTCCACGTCGCCACCGGCGGCAGGCTCATGAGGATTGCATCGACGTTGCCGCCAGTCTTGAGGCCGAACAGGGTGCCGCGATCGTAGATGAGATTGAACTCGGCATAGCGGCCACGCCAGTCAAGCTGGCGCGCCTTCTCGGCACTGTTGAAGGCCATGTTCATCCGCCGCCGCACGAGCCGCGGATAGATATCGAGAAACGCCTCGCCGACGTCTCTGGCAAAGGCGAAGTCCGGCTCGAAGGGCCCCTCGAGATGATCGTAGAAAATGCCGCCGACGCCTCGATGCACCCCGCGGTGTGGGATGTAGAAATAGTCTTCCGCCCATTTGCTGAACCGCGGATAGTAAGTCGGGTTGTGAGCCGCGCAGGCAGCTCGGAGCCGCGCGTGGAATTCGGCCGTGTCTTCCTCGTAGGGGATCGGCGGATTGAGGTCGGCACCGCCTCCGAACCAGCGCCTGGTGGTGGCGAGGAAGCGCGTGTTCATGTGAACCGCCGGCACATGCGGATTGGCCATGTGCGCCACCAGACTAATTCCGGTGGCGAAGAAGCTCGGATCCTCGGCCGCGCCATGGATGGACTTGGCGAACTCTTCGCTGAAGCGCCCTCCGACGGTTGAAACGTTGACGCCGACCTTTTCGAAGACTTTGCCTGTCATGAGGCCGCGGACGCCCCCGCCGCCGGGCGAACCGTCTGGATCGAGCCGGTCCCATTCGGTGTAGGCGAAGCGAGCTTCACTTCCCGCCTCGCGCTCGATTGCCTCGAACTCTGCGCAAATCCGGTCGCGGAGCGTTTCGAACCAGTCTCGCGCTGCCTGCTGCTGGTCGTCCAGTTCGATCATTCAGGCCATCCGTCCGTCTGCCTCAGCGCCTCCGCAAGTCCGATGCCCGCAGCGACTGCGATATTCAAGGACCGCGTTCCCGCCGCCTGCGGGATGCGGATCCTGAGGTCCGCTCTGCCATGGACATGTTCGGGCGCCCCGCGGCTTTCCGAGCCCGTTATCAATGTGTCCGCGGCGTTGAAGCGTGCGCAGTGCAAACGGAGGGAGCCTTTGGTCGTCATCAGCACCAGCCGGCCGGGAAGCTGCTTTTCGAAGGCCTCCCAGCTCGCGTGCCGAGTCACGTTCGCGATCGCGGCATAATCCATGCCGGCCCGCTTCAGCGCACGGTCGGACCAGGGGAAGCCGCAGGGCTCAATGACGTCCACGGGCACGCCGAGGCAGGCAGCGAGCCTCAGGATCGTGCCCACATTTCCCGCTTGGTCGGGCTCGAACAATGCAATGCGCATGGCGTGGGCACTAGCGTGTGCGGTGAACCGTGTCACAGGCTCGTCAAAATCCAGGTTGGCAAAGCGCGCTCCACGGGGCTATCAGGCCCGCCAAGCCGCTGGGGGCGACCTTGACGCGGTGCTGTATCGAAGCGTCGCTGCCGCCAGCGTCTTGGGCGGGTGGCGGATTTTGCATATCCGGTTTGAATCGCTCGAAGGTATTTATGGCGACGGTTGAACATACCGATGGAACCGCTCAGGCGGCCCCCCCGACCGGCGGAGACGGTCTCCGCCGCCGCGACTTCATCAACGTCGCGGCAGTGAGCTTTGCCGGGGTCGGAGGTCTCGCGGTCCTCTACCCGCTCATCAATCAGATGAATCCCTCGGCCGACGTTCTCGCTTTGGC
>JALYNE010000245.1 GCA_030773375.1 Pseudomonadota bacterium | reverse complement strand
TGGTGAAATCGGAAAATCGGCGCGAGCCGTTCGACCGCTCCAAGCTCGAGCGCTCGGTGGCGATCGCCGTTCGCAAGCGCCCGGTTCCGCAAGACCGGATCGACAGGCTGGTCTCCTCGATCCAGCGCCAGCTCGAAGTGAGCGGCGACAGCGAAGTTGCCTCCGCGACCATTGGCGAGATGGTGATGAACGGACTTAAAGCCCTCGACCCGGTCGCCTACATCCGATTCGCCTCCGTCTATAAGGACTTTCGCGAAGCGCGCGACTTCGAGCAATTTGCCGGGTCGGTGGCGGAGGCGAGAAAGTCTTGACCCCTGGGGATGCTCGGCTTCGCTCGGGCCGAACGGAGGAATCCCCACACTCCCCCGCCCCTCCGCCAGCAATCGTGCTGGTCCGGCCGCAGCTTGGCGAGAATATCGGCAAGGCCGCGCGGGCGATGCTCAACTTCGGGCTCACCGACTTACGGCTCGTCACTCCGCGCGATGGCTGGCCCAATCCAGCCGCAGGGCCAGCCGCTTCGGGTGCCGATGTCCTGCTGGAACGGGCGCGGGTGTTCGGAAGCGTCGCCGAAGCGGTCGCCGATTGTCCCTTCGTTTATGCAACAACGGTCCGCAAGCGGGGGCTCGTCATCCCAGTCGTTGAGCCCGAACAGGCGGCGCGGGAGATTCGGACCAGTGCGGGCCGATCCGCAATCCTGTTCGGCGCCGAGCGCTCCGGCCTCGAGACGGAGGAAGTCGCGATCGCGCAAAAGATCCTCACGGTCCCGATCAATCCCGAGTTCCGATCGCTCAATCTCGCTCAGGCGGTGATCCTGGTCGCTTACGAATGGTCGAAGCATGGTTCGCTTGCCGTGCCGACGGAGGGCGATGAAGCCGAGCCACGAGCAACTCAGGAGCAGTTGGAAGGGCTCATCGGCCAGATGGACGAAGCGCTCGCCGACGCAGGTTATTATTTCCCACCCGACCGCACACCGGCCACCCGCAACACAATGCGCACGATCCTCAGCAAGGCCGGCTGGTCGAACCGGGAGATCCAGGCGCTGCGCGGGATGATCCGCGCCCTGGTCAATCCCCGCCGACGCTAGGCTCGTTCCCGGTTGGACTGAACCGCGAACGGGTCCAGTTTCCTTTGTTTGCCGTGCTTTCCGAGCCGCCAGGTGATTCCACCTGACGGACAAGCACTCTCGCCTGCAGTTCGTCGAAGCGAGCGAACTCGTAAGCGATCGAAGCTTCCACCAGACGTTCGTAAATATCTTCGAGGACCGGCGGCGGTGCTCCAGCTCGCGCCGCGTTGAGCCGGGCCCGCTCGATCACCTCGGCCTTGCGCGCCTCGTCCCGCACGGCGCCGCGTTCCGTCTTGATGCGGGCCGCCGCGTCCATGTAGCGGAAGCGTTCGCCGATAAGGGCCACGATCTCATCGTCGATGACGTCGATCCCATGACGCACTTCGGCGATGGTGCGGCAGTCGCCGGGTTTGGTTCTGCTTAAAGCCATGCCTGCTCTTTAGCGGCACGCAACCCGCTGTCGAGGTTGACTTCTTGAGGAGGAGCGGCCATGTCGCGCGCTCGCAATTGGCCCCGCACCCCGGTGAAGCGGCGGCCGCGCCCGGCAAGAATATGCCCGGGCGGTGCGGTTCCGGGACACAGCCCTCCCCGAAATCCTTTCGGATCAGGTGGGCAGGACGCAAGCAAATTGGAGCAATCAGATGAGTAAGCGCAGCAGCGCCAAGTACAAGCTCGACCGCCGCATGGGCGAGAACGTCTTCGGACGCCCGAAGAGTCCGGTCAACAAGCGCGAATATGGTCCAGGTCAGCACGGCCAGCGCCGCAAAGGCAAGATGTCGGACTTCGGCATCCAGCTGCGCGCTAAGCAGAAGCTGAAGGGCTATTACGGCGACGTCACCGAAAAGCAGTTCAAGCGCACCTTCCAGGAAGCGAGCCGGATGAAGGGCGACGCTTCGCAGAACCTCATCGGTCTCCTCGAGCGCCGGCTCGACATGGTTGTCTACCGCGCCAAGTTCGCCCCAACCATCTGGGCGGCTCGCCAGCTCGTCAGCCACGGTCACATTCGTGTCAATGGCGTGAAGTGCAACATTGCCTCGCGTCGTGTGAATGTCGGCGATGTCATCGAGCTCGGTGCGAAAGCGCAGGAGATGGCGCTGGTTGCCGAGGCGCAGGGCCTGGCCGAGCGCGACATCCCGGATTACGTTTCTCCCGATGGCGGCGCGCGCGTCACCTACACGCGGGTGCCCTCGCTCGACGAGGTGCCCTATCCGGTCCGAATGGAGCCGAACCTCGTCGTCGAGTTCTACTCGCGCTGATTTTGTGGCGACGGCAATGAAGAGAGGGCGGCCGCTGGCCGCCCTTTTTCGTTGCTGGGATTGAACCTTGCCCGACCTGCTGCCATTTGCGGGCCCGGGGCATCGAGACACCGCAAGAGGCTGAGATGAACCTTCGAAACCTTCTGCTCCCGCTCGGCTGCGCTGCGCTGGCGGCTTGCGCCACCCCGGGGACCCAGCAAGCCAGCGGAGGAGCTGGCGCGCCCGCCATTTCCCTCGCTACGCTGACCACGGCGACCCAGATCCTCTCGTCAGATGCGTTCGAGGGGCGCGCGCCGACCACGGCCGGCGAGGAAAAGGCAATCGCCTTCATTGCCGAACAATTCCGCAAGGCAGGCCTTCAGCCCGGCAACAAGGGCAGCTGGTTTCAGAACGTGCCTCTGGTCGAAACGACGGCGGCGCCAACAGCTTTGCGCCTCACGGGCGGAGCCCAGCCGCTCACCTTCAACTACCGTAAAGATTTCGTCGCCAACACCTATCAGGTGCAGCCGAAGGTTACGCTCGAGAGCAGCGACATCGTCTTCGTCGGCTACGGCATCAACGCTCCGGAACGGGGCTGGAACGACTATGCCGGGCTGGACGTCAAGGGAAAGACCGTGATCATTCTGGTCAACGACCCCGACTGGGAGAGCCCGACGCTCGAGGGGCCGTTCGGCGGCAAGGCGATGACCTATTATGGCCGCTGGACCTACAAATATGAGGAAGCGGCCCGTCAAGGCGCCGCGGCCGCTTTCATCGTGCACGAGACCGCCCCCGCCTCTTACGGCTGGAACGTCGTCCAATCCTCCTGGACGGGTGCCCAATATAATATGGACGATCCCGGCGGGCACATGGATCAGTCGAAGATCGTCGGCTGGCTCACCAACGAGGCCGCGCAGCGACTGCTATCCGCGTCGGGCCAGGATTTGCGCACGCTCACGGCCGCTGCAAAGCGGCCCGGCTTCCGGGCCGTCCCGCTCCGGACCCGCGCATCCATCGCGCTCACCAACCAGATCAAGCGCCAGGCGTCCAAGAACGTGATCGGCGTCCTGCCCGGCCGCACGCGTCCCAACGAATATGTGATCCACACCGCGCATTGGGACCATCTCGGGCGCTGCGACGCCGACCCGGCCGGCGACGACATCTGCAACGGCGCGGTCGACAATGCCAGCGGCACGGCGGGGCTGATCGCGCTCGCCCAAGCGCATGCCAAGGCCGGCGCCCCGGATCGTTCGCTCGTCTTCCTCGCGGTCACCGCCGAGGAATCCGGCCTGCTTGGCTCCAGATATTATGCCGAAAACCCGGTCTACCCGCTCGCGCAGACGGTCTCCGGGATCAACATGGACGTGCTGACCCTAGCAGGCGATGCGCGCGACTTTGTTGCCGTTGGCGGCGCCAAATCGGAGCTCGACGCCTATATGCGCCGCGCCATCGCGGCACATGGCCTGGCGCTGCGGCCGGAGCCTGCGCCACAGGCAGGCTCTTATTATCGGTCCGACCACTTCAGCCTCGCCAAGCAAGGCGTGCCGATGCTTTATGCCAAGCTCGGCAATGATCTCGTCAAAGGCGGGACTGAAGCTGGGGAAGCCTGGGCCGCGGATTACCGGGCGAACCATTATCATGGGCCCAACGACGAATATGACCCCAATTGGGATTGGTCGGGCGCGCTCCGCGAGCTCCAGATCTACTACCAGATCGGCCGCGAGCTGGCGACGAGCAATGACTGGCCGAACTGGAACCCGAACGACGAGTTCCGCGCGATCCGGGACCGTTCGCGCGCAGCTGCTCAGCGACATAAATGACCGCACGTCAGCCGCCCGAATGGGCGCCGCACCAATTCGTATGGATCGGCTTTCCGAGCCACGGGGATCTTTGGGAGGACGATCTTGAGGCAGCCCGGGCCGAAGTGCTCGCTTTTGCGCAAGCGGTCCATGCCGGCGGCGCGGGCGAAGAGGTAAGGCTCGTCGTTGCCGATCCCGCCTCAGCCGAAGCGGCGCGTGCAATGGCCCCCTGGGCGAGCATCGTTGAGGAGCTATTCGGCGACATCTGGCTGCGTGACACCGGCCCGATCGTGCTGAAGGACGGTGGGCTGGCGCGAGCAATCAGCTTCCGGTTCAACGGCTGGGGCGGCAAATACGATCTCCAAGGGGATGATACGATCGGCCTCAGGCTTGCAGAAACGGCAGATCTTGAAGGGATGCGCCGCCACTGGATCCTGGAAGGCGGCGCCATCGACGTCGACGGAACCGGACTTCTCGTCACGACGGAGCAGTGCCTCCTCAATCCGAACCGCAATCCAGGATTGGCCCGCGAGGATGTAGAGGCGCGGCTCCGCGAAGAGCTCGGCGCCAAGCGCGTGCTCTGGCTTGGGCAGGGCCTTTTGAATGATCACACCGACGGGCACGTCGACAATCTGGCGCGGTTCGTGGCCGAGAACCGGCTCGCCGTTCCGGTGGCCGCTGGCGAAGACGATCCCAACGCGGCCGTTTATGCCGACGCGCGGGCGCGGGCCGAAGCGTCCGGAGTCGAAGTGGTGCCCCTTCCCTCCCCCGGACGCATCGAGCGCGATGGTGAAATCATCCCGGCTTCCTATATGAACTTCTACATCGGCAACGCAGCGGTCGTGGTTCCTGTTTACGGGGCTGCCAATGACGAGGCTGCCGTCGAAGCAATCGGAGCGCTTTTCCCCGGCCGCACGGCCGTGGGGCTGCGCGCCGACCATGTCCTGACCGGCGGCGGCAGCTTCCACTGCATCAGTCAGCAGGTTCCGAGGTGAAAGGCAAAGCAGCGGATCGCCCCCTCCCGTTGCGCACAATGACAACAGGGGTTTCGAGCACGTCGTTGCGAGCGCCAGCGGAGCAATCCAGCTCTCCGGAGTGATAGAATGTCCAAGATAAAAGTGGCCGCGCTGCAGCTCGCATTTTCCGATTGCGTCGATGACAATATCGCTGCGGTCAGCGCTCTCGTGCGCGAGGCGGCGGCCGGCGGCGCGAAGCTGATCCTGCCGCCAGAGCTGTTCGAAGGCCATTATTTCTGCCGGACCCAGGACGAGGAGCATTTCGGCCGGGC
>JALYNE010000244.1 GCA_030773375.1 Pseudomonadota bacterium | reverse complement strand
TATTTCAACCTCAGCGAATATCACAAAGCCGGGGCGCTGCTCTCCTGCATGGTCATGCACCTCAACCGGCGCTCCTACGCCTTTGCGCTGATTTAGGGGCCGCAGCCGTGAGGGCCCGCATGCCTGCGGATTCTCGCTCGACCTACCGGCGCCGAAATCACGGATGAGCTGGGTCCGCTTCCTTTGGAGCTATCTCTCCTACCGCAAGGACCTGCTCGCGCTGCTGCTCGCCTGCTCGGCGGCGATGGCGGCGGCCGAGCTGGCGGTGCCGTGGCTGATGAAGGAAGTGATCGACGCGGTGCTGGGGGAAGGCCCTATCGCGGGCATGAACATGTGGCTGCTGACCGCTGTTGCTGTCCTGGCGGTCCTCTACGCGGCCCATGTGGTCCTGCTGCGCACCGACGCGCTGATGATCCTCCATTGCTCCTACGCGCTTCGCCGGCGGCTCCTCGCCCACGTCCACGCCCAGAGCCTGTCCTTCTTCGCGCGCCACCGCACCGGGGAGCTCACGCACCGGCTGACCAGCGACACCAAGCTGTTCGAAACCTCCGTGGCCAGGCTCCTTCGCGACCTGCCGAGCGAGATACTGGTGGTGATCGGCGTCACCGCTCTCATGTTCATGCTGCACGCTGGGCTCGCGCTCGTGATCATCCTCTTCATGGCCGCCGCAGCCGCATTGACCTTCTATCTCGGCCAGCCTCTCCCCAGCCTGCGCAAGTCTGCCCAGCGCGTGTCGGCGCGCCTCGCCGCCCGGTTTCAGGAGACGCTCGCCGGGGTCCGGACGGTGCAGGCCTTCAGGAACGAGGGCCACGAACTCGCCCGGCTCGATGAGGAGAATCGCGGCGTGCTCGACTTCGAGCTCAAGGAGGGCAAGGTCTACGCCCTGATGGAGCCGCTCGGCGACATGGTGGAGCTGCTCGGGCTGGTGCTGGTGGTCTGGTACGGCGGCGGCCTGATCATCGCCGGCGAGATCACGGCCGGCACTTTGGTGGCTTTCATCGCCTATATGGAAATCCTCGCGCGTCCGCTCGGCCATGTCGAGGCCTATGTGCGCAGCATCCAGACCAGCCGCGCCGTGGGCGAACGGCTCGAGGACCTGCTCGCTGACCGCGAGCAGCTCCCCGCCAACGGACGCTGGACTTCCGACGCGGTGCCTTCGATCGCCTTTGAGAACGTCCGCTTCCGCTATCCCGGCGCCGAGCGCGACATCCTCCACGCCGTCTCCTTCTCGGTCGATCCCGGCGAGGCGGTGGCAGTGACCGGCCGCAACGGCGCGGGCAAGTCCACGCTGATGGACATGCTGCTGCGCTTGCACGATCCACTGGAGGGCCGCATCCTCGCCGCCGGCACCGATCTCACCCACTGGGAACTGGACGCCTGGCGGCGCTCGGTCGGGGTGATGCCGCAGGAGGTGTTCCTCTTCCAAACGACGATCGGCGAGAACATCGCCTACGGCAAGCCGGGCGCGAGCGCAGGGGAGGTGGAGGAAGCCGTCCGCGCCTCCGGCCTTGACCGGATCCTCCGCCGCTTTCCGGAAGGGCTGCAGACCCTGGTCGGCGAGCGCGGAGCCCAGCTTTCGGGCGGCGAGCGCCAATCGATCGCGCTCGCGCGGCTGTTCCTGCGCCGGCCACGGCTGCTGATCCTCGATGAGCCCACCTCCCAGCTGGACGGGGAGGCGCTTCAGCTCGTCCGCGCCGCGCTGAAGCCGCTGATGGAGGGCGCCACGAGCTTCATCGTCACCCATAATCTCGACACGGTCGAGCTGGCGAACCGGGTCATCTTCCTCGAGAATGGCCGCCTCGCCGCCGACGGCAACCACCGCTCGCTGCTCCGGCGCGAGCCCCGCTACAGCGCGCTGTGGAAGGATGCAGCCCCACCGCCAGAGGTCCCGATAAGTGGCCAGACACGGTGAGCGGCCCGGCTGATGCTGCGGAAGGAGAGGGCTTGCTGCGGGCCCATTTCGACACCGGCTGAGGTGATTCACGCTGGACTTAGAGCCTGAGCAGGAAGTCATCCCCCTCTGCGCGGCCAACGGGATCTCGCAAATCGTGTGGTCACCTCTCGCCCAGGGAGTGCTGAGTGGGAAATACACCCCTGATCAGCCGCCGCCTGCGGGCACCCGCGCCACCAGCGACCAGATGGGCGAGTTGATCAAAGGCTTCATGAAGCCGAAGCTGCTCAAGGCCGTACAGGAGCTGAGGCCGTTGGCGAATGAGGCTGGGCTCACGCTCTCGCAGTTTGCGTTGGCTTGGGTGCTTCGCGAGCCGAATGTCGCTTCTAGGATCACTGGAGCTTCCCGCCCAGAGCAGGTCCATGAGAATGCCGGGGCCTCCGGACGAGACGTTGATCCTCAGTTGTTTGCGCAGGCCGAGGCACTTTTGGCCGAGGCAAGGGAAAGCTAGCCTACGTCGTCCTGCTATGGGATCGCCCGTGGAGTGCCCGCTAACCTGATCACCATCCAAGCTTATGGCGAGAACCGGCTCTTAGCGGAGACGGCGGACGGTGTTCGCGAGCCGCAGAATAGACATGTGGTAGTTACGTGGCAGCTGACCAAAGAGGCTCTATCGGGCGGCAACTAACGTCGGCTAACCACCCACAGCGGACGTCACAGGGTAGTGCCATGACGGGGCGGATTGTCAGGCGCTTGGCGTGCGCTGACGCGACTTACGCCTGTCTCGAAAGCGGAGGCTATCTGCGGGCCTGGCGGGACTGCCACGAATTCACGGAGGACAACTCGCCACGGTAACCTTTCCTGACGCGGCGAACCTAGTCAGAGCTGCTGGCGAGCCTTGGCGCCGTGGAAACGGCGATGCAGGTCCTGCACCTCCTCGGCAAGGCCGGGGACGGGTCCCTCCACCACCAAGTGAGGAACAATCTCGCGGATTGGCAGCGGACGCACCGGCGGCTGTTGAACCCCCAGCTGCGTGAGCCAATCCGTCAACTGTTCGGAAGAGCTAGCGTAGACAACTCGCCCCAGTCCGACCCAACCGTGGGCCGCTGCGCACATCGGGCAGTGCTCACTCGAAGTGTAAACGGTCGCCGCCGCTCTTTGAGTTCGGGTCATATTCGCCGCCGACCAGCGAGCTAGCTCAAACTCCGCATGCCGGGTTTGATCGCCAGACGCGACTTGGTTGTGATCCTCGGCTAGGACGCTCCCGTCTCCAGCCACCAACACAGAGCCGAACGGCTCGTCTCCGACCCTCAAAGCTTGAGCTGCCAGCTCCACACAGCGGCGCAAGTGCCGTAAGTCTTCCTCATTGAGCACGAGGTCTTGATAAGCTTCTTATCAGGGCAAGGCTAGCCGGTGGGACAATCACGCGGGAACTCTTCTCCGAACAACCTCTCGGCCCGAATGTCCGCTTGCGACCTCATTGCGGACATTCGCGGCTGGTGGCACGCGCTCGAATGATCGGGTTCGAACCGAGGAGTTACCGATGCCTCCGGCCGTGGGCGCAATCTTGATTTTCATGGCTGGCTTCGCCGCCCTGATTTCCCTTGCCACCGACAGCATCCCTCTTGAGTGGCCCTTCGGCCCCTTGCGCCGGGCCAATCATCCCACGGCGTTTCGTCGGTTCTTGATTGGCTGCGGAGTGGTCGGAACGGTGGGTGCGCTCCTGCTAGCGCATAGTGTTTTGTAGGTTGGCGGCCGAAGTTCGCTTTCCACACGAAGCGGACATCAGACAGGCGCTTGGTCGTCTTGCCGCACGATCTTGAACCCGGCGCTTTCAAGAGCCTCGACGATGGACAGGGCAACTTCCTCGTCACTCTGGGGGTAGGAAGCGCATGGAGCCGAGTGGCTGTGCGACCAGTGATTGAATGGCCCGCTGTATCACGGGCCTCGCATCGTAACTCGACATGAGCCGAAGGTACCTGCGCTGACACGCCATGCCAACGTCCGTTTTCCACCCATTGTGGAGATTGACACCTAATCTATGCGAAGGATTGGAGGTGCTGGACCGCAATGATGATATCGGAGTGTTGTTCACTGACATCAGCATGCCCGGCGAGATGGACGGCATTCGCCTGGCGGAAAAGGCACGCGCAGCGCGCCCGAATATCGGGCTTCTCCTCACATCCGGCCGGGGGGAGCCATCCGAGGGCGAAATCCGCTCGGCGGACGCTTTCTTCCGAAACCGTACACCGCCCATGCTTTGATGAGCATGATCCGGGAGCTGGATAACATCGACGGCACCTTTGGGAGGAAAAGGTCCGACTAAGCGGCGACTGGCGTCCTGACGGATCGCGTAGTTCGATCGCGGCAGTGGCGCCGCAACGGACATTCGCCAGGTTGCCGAGGAGATCTCGCCTTAAGGTCTGCTGTGGGTCGAATGAAACGGGACATCGCAGCGGGTGCGCTCTTCCGTCTTTCTTAAGTTGGTTGCGGACGCCTGGTCGCGGACGCTGTGGCCGCACGTCACCAAGAGCGCAAACGCGATTGTGTGCAGCGCGGCTGAGACAAGCGGCGGTCGGCGTTGGTCCTGAGTGCAATCAGCTCCAGCCTCACGGTAGCTCGCTTTGGCTGGTGACGGCCACACTGTTCCCTAGTAAAGGCTGCCTGATGCAGGGCAGGAGACTCTTCATGCGTGCCTTCATTGCCACCGCTGTCTTGGGCGTGCTGATCGCCTGCGGACCTACGGAGGCCCAAAACAGGGACCAGACCGGCAATCTCGCCCCTGGCGGAGGATCTAAGGAGCAGAGCCGGCCGCGCGGACAGAGCGCAGCCCAGTCTGGGGCTCCTGTCGAGACCGGTCCAAAAAGCGTCCCCGAGTTCCAGCCCGCTTTTCCAACCCAGACCCGGGCGCCGGCGGTGAAGACCCGCACCGCGTTCCAGGTGACGGAGATCGCCGACGGCCTCAACAAGCCGTGGGCGATCGCCTTCCTGCCAGACGGCCGGATGCTGGTCACCGAGAAGCCCGGCGGACTTCGGATCGTAACCGCTCAGGGGCAGAAGTCCGCTCCGGCATCGGGCCTCCCGCGCGTCGACGCGCGCGGTCAGGGCGGTCTGCTCGATGTGGAGCTTGCTCCGGATTATGGCCGCACCGGCCAGATCTATTGGACCTACTACGAGCCGCGGCAGGGTGGGAATGGCCTGGCAGTTGCCCGCGGTCGCCTGGTCGATGGACCAAAGCCGCGGGTCGAGAATGTCCAAGTGATCTTCCGCATGCTGCCGACGATGGAATCCACTCTGCACGCGGGTGGCCGCATGGTCTGGGCTCGCGACGGTAAGCTGTTCGTGACGCTTGGCGAGCGTTCGATCCTCCGCGGCCGGGTGCAGGCGCAGAGGCTGGATAGCCATTTCGGCAAGATCGTCCGCATCAACCGCGACGGCAGCGTCCCGCGCGACAATCCGTTCGTCGGCCGCCAGGGGGCCCGGCCCGAAATCTGGTC
>JALYNE010000243.1 GCA_030773375.1 Pseudomonadota bacterium | reverse complement strand
CGCCAGTGTAGCCGTGCCGCTTCACGGGAGAAAGTTACGCCCGTCGCTTAATGTCCGCAACGGGTCCGATAGCAGACCTACCGCGAACCTCCGCTGAGCGTGGAACCAGACATTCCGCTCCTGATCATTCACCTGCTATGGTGGGAGGATGAGATTCTCGATGGATCCTGGAGCCACGTAGATGCACCGCATTGTCGATGATGGATTGGTAGCAACGCGGCTCAACGAGAGGTCCTGATGCGATCGAACAACAGCGGTCCACCGGGTGGCCGTACATGATCTTCAAGCTTCTGATCGCCGCAGCTCCCATCGGGATGTTCGCTGCCATGCTCTGGGCTATCCGGCAGAAACGCCTGATCGTGGGCGGGGCGCTCGTGATGCTCGTTGGGGCCGTGCCAGGACTGACCTACTGGTGGTTGCCGGTAGCCGCCGAACCTGACGTGGGTCTCGCTCTTCTGGTGACATTCGTAGGGGCTATCATCATTGGAGGCGGGCTTGCTCTTGCCGGTGTGGTTCTCCTGGTAGTGCGCTTCGGGCTTGGCGGACGCTGAACTCACCTTCATCCTTGCATGTAGGGGCACTCGATCATTTGTCGCCTTCCCACCCGAAGGGTACAGACGGCCGAGGTCAGCTAAGCGCTCGTAACGGAGGCGGGGACCACCTCTACACCGACCCGAACAGCGGAATGTCTGCTTCAGACCCAATATCCACCTTCGAAGTGGTGGGACTCTCCGGCTGGCGCTGATAGAGAGCAGCGATGGGTCGGCTTGAGTTCGTACTCCGTGCTGGTCTTTGGCTGACGTTCCTCGTGGCAGCGCTGACCCTTCCGCTGGTCTACTTGCTTCGAGCGCCCATTCCAGTCGGGATCCCGAAGGTCGCGGCTGCGGGTGCGGCGGTAGGAATCGCAATCGGCTTGGTCGTGCACTTTTTCTATTGGCCCATCGTCAAAGGAGGCGGGGCGATCCGACGGGCGAAATACCTGGTAGGAGTCGGGACTCTGGGCGCCTTTGGCGGCGCGGGCGGTGCGGCATTGATCGACGAGCAGAAAGTGGTGGAAACCGGCCTGGTCGAGTTGCCGCTAGTTCGGGTTGAGCAAGTCGGACGTCGACTACGCCGAAACCGAACGCAGATCGTCACCCTCGAACCTGTGAATCCTACTCATGAGACGCGCATCACCGTCCCGGGGTTATCTCAGGTCGCGGCAAAATCGCTGCGGCCGGGAATGTGCCTCGAAGCGCGGCTGGAGAGAGGACAATTCGGTGGAACGTGGATCGCGGAGCTAGCGGCGACGAGTTGCTCGCACGACCGAGGAAAACCCTCCACCCACGTGATCGTGCTCGACCACTTTGCTGGCTGGCGCTGGCACACTCCTCATTTCGTGGGGCAAAGAGGTGATGCCCACTTCTTTGATGGTTCGCTCCCGCTTGGTCTCTCCTGTCTGACCAAGACGGGCCACTGGCTCTATCGCTGCTCCCGTGCAAGCGGAGCCCCGGCCACTGCTCAACAGCGGGAGAATAAGCGATCCTCGGTCGAGATCGACCTCATGGTCGCCGTGAGAGAACCGCCTCGGGTGTCCTGCTGCTCAGGCAACGGGTTCCCGGCAATGCACAACGGACATCTTCTGCGCTGATTGTCAGGCCGGCGCGGCCGGCATCGATCGCTGCGACAGTGACTGCGTGACCCGGCGTCCGCTTTCACCCGCGCGGCTGGTGCTTGGCGGAGACGAATTGGCAGCTTGCCCGGGAGCATCCGGGGCGCCGCTGTGACGGGGAGGGACGGCTACCAGCCGGAGAAAGTATAGCTGATCGCCATGATGTCGCCGCCGGTCCGGATCTTCGTGGCGTCGCAGCCGAGCGTGGGCAGGAACAGGTTCGGCCCAAGCAGCTCGGCGGTGGCGCCGCCCGGACCCGGGCGAACGCGGATGCGGGCGCCGGCGATCTCCACCTCGTTTTCGCTGCTGAGCGGGGCCTTCTTTCGGCTGGCGCGGACCCACAATCCGCGCTGTCCCAGCATGTGGTCGAAATGGACGAACCCGTCTGCCAGCTTGCCGACCACAAGCTTCTGATTGAAGGCCAGTTCGGGCACGGTTGCACGGCGATCGACGTCGGAACTGGTGCCAAGGGGCGCCGTCGCGGCCAGCCGCACGGGCTGGTCGAGCGGGATGTCGAGCCGCTGGTAGCTCAGCCCCATCGACTTGCTGTGCGGCCGCCACGCGAGGTCCAGCGCACCGTCGCCGTCACGGTCCTCGAAGCAGACCCACCGCAAATGACCTTCGCCCGTAGCGCCGCCGAACAGTCCGTTGCGCCAGCCGATCGCGCACTGCTTCAGGCCATTGGCATCGCGCCAGGTCACGATCGGCGCGCCCGCGTGAAGCGGAACGGCCTTGGTGTCGGGCAAGCTGAGCGCGCTTGGCAGATAGCCAGTCTTGGGCACGGCCCTGAACGTTGCGCGGGCGAGCTCTGCCTTGGCCGCCAGCGGCACTGGTCCTGCGGCGATGAAAACATCCTCGGTGTGGAGCGTCTCGTACATCGCGAGGCTTAGGGCGCTGCTAACTTGGGCCGGCGGGAGCGCGCACTCATCCTGGGCGTCAGGCGCCGTCGCAGCGAGCAGGAAAGGGGCACTGAGGAGCAGTACGGGTTTACGCATGAAGGAACTTCTCGAATGTTGCCCGACGGTTAAGGCAGGTTCGCCGACCGGCCGCAAGAGGAATTTGCCGGCAGGGGCGCTGCATGGGCGGCATGCCAGGGCAGGTGCCTTTCGGGCGTCTGCTGCGAGTGTGAAGGCGACCTTGCTCTCTCGATCCTTTACCATTTTTCAGAAGCGGACCGGTTCCGCATTATCGAGCACTGCAAGATACTCATCGACGGCTCGGCTCGAGACCTCCGCCGGCAGGCTCTCTTCACCCGTGTGGAAGCGCTGGCGGTTTGCCTCGGCCCGGATGAGACTGGCGTCGACGGCAAAGCCATCGCCGCCGACCAGCCCTTCGGCAATGCAGCGCTCAACCGTCGCCTCGAACAGCCGGCGCAGCAGATCGCTGTCGCGAAAGCGGCCGTGCCGGTTCTTGGAGAAGGTCGAGTGATCCGGCACGTTGCCGTCCAGCCCGAGCCGGCAGAACCAGCGATAGGCAAGGTTTAGGTGCACCTCCTCGCACAGCCGCCGCTCGGACCGGATGCCGTGCGTGTAGCCGATGATCAGCATCCGGATCATCAGCTCGGGATCGACTGACGGGCGACCACCCTCACTGTAGAATGGCCGCAGCTCCTCGCGAATGCTGGACAAGTCCACGAACCGATCGACCGACCGCAGCAGGTGATCCGCCGGGACGTGGCGCTCCAGGCTGAACTCGTAGAAGAGCGCCTCCTGCGCCACCGTCCGCTCGCCCATCATCGGTCCGCCTCCCGCCATTACGCAGGAAAACTGAATCAGAGGCGGGTCACTATTGCAAGGCCGACTTTTTCAACAGCATCGGCCAACTCCGGTCGTCCAGCCGATGACGCCCCTGTCCTGTCCAGAGCCGTCAGGTAAGGCGTCTATTGGAGCTTAGAGCAGACTGCGCTAAATCTGACCCGTTCGCCCTGAGCCTGTCGAAGGGCTGTCCTTCTTTCCCTTCAAGGGGAAAACCTTTCCCCTCAAGGGGCAAAAGAGGGCTTCGACAAGCTCAGCCCGAACGGAAAAGAGCACTGATCCCGATTTCACGCAAGTTGCTCTAGTTGTCGAAGCGGGCTCTCCCTCGGCACGCGCTTAGCCCTCCACTCGCACTCGGACGCCGAGACCCCGGCCTTCGGCGGGGTGACGGCCTGATGGGGCCGTCAGAACGGAACGTCGTCGTCCAAATCGCTGTCGAAGGCGGGGGAAGGGCGGGACTGCCCCTTCGATCCGCCGCCGCCGCCCCCGAAGCCGCCGCCGCCGTAATCGTCACCATAGCCGCCGCCAGCACCGCCGCCACCGCCGCGCGCGTCGAGAAGGACGAGCTCGCCGCGGAAACGCTGGAGCACGATCTCGGTCGAATATTTGTCCTGGCCGGAATTGTCGGTCCATTTGCGGGTCTGCAGCTGACCTTCGAGATATACCTTGGACCCCTTGCGGAGGTAGGACTTGGCAACTTTCCCAAGATTCTCGTTGAAGATAACGACGCGGTGCCACTCGGTCCGCTCCTGGCGCTGCCCGTCACGGTCCTTCCAGGTCTCGGAGGTCGCAACCCGCAGGTTCACCACCTCGCCGCCATTGCCGAGCGAGCGGCTCTCCGGATCGTCACCCAGATTGCCCACCAAAATGACCTTGTTGACGCCCGCCATTTCCCCAAACCTCCTAAAGACCGAGCGCGACTGCAGCCCAGTATGTTGCGCCGGCGGCCAGATAAGCCAGCGTGAAGAGGTACGCTAGCATGAAGGCGGGCCACTTCCAGCCGTTCGTTTCCCGCCGGGCCACCGCAACTGTGGATAAGCATTGGGGTGCGAAGACGAACCAGGCGAGGAAGGCGAGCGCCGTGGGGAGGCTCCAGCGGCCGCGGAGCTGCTCGATCAGCGAAGTTTCCGCTTTGGCCTCGTCGTCGGCCTGGACCGAGTAAGCCGTCGCAAGCGCGGACACGGCGACTTCGCGCGCGGCCATTGCGGGGATGAGCGCAAGCGCGATTTCGCGGTTGAAGCCGATCGGGGAGACAATTGTCTCGAGGCCATCGGCAAGCTGCCCTGCAATCGAGGTGTCGAGCGCCGTCTCGCCGCTCCCCCGTTTCGGCTGCGGGAACGACAGCAGCGCCCAAAGGATGATGGTCGAGAGCAGGATGATCGTTCCCGCGCGCTTCAGGAAGATGGCAGCGCGTGTCCAAAGGCCGATGGCGACGTCGCGGAGGCTCGGCATCTGGTATTTGGGCATTTCCATCATGAAACCCTGGTGGACGCCTTTGGCGACCGTGCCACGAAGCACGAGCGCCGCGAGGAGCGCGCCCACGATCCCGCTCGCATAGAGCGCGAACAGCACCAGCCCCTGCAGCCCCACTCCGTAGCCGATCGTGCGCGCAGGGATGAACGCGCCGATGATCACCGCATAAACCGGGAGCCGCGCCGAGCAGGTCATGAGCGGCGCGATGAGGATCGTGGTGAGGCGGTGCTTCGGATCTTCGATCGTCCGTGTCGCCATGATGCCGGGCACCGCGCAAGCGAAGGAGGAGAGGAGCGGGATGAAGGCGTGGCCCGAAAGGCCGACCCGGGCCATCAGCCGGTCCATCAGGAAGGCTGCCCGAACCATGTATCCGGACGCTTCGAGGAGCAGGATGAACAGAAAGAGGATCAGGATCTGCGGAAGGAACACCACCACAGCGCCGACGCCGGCAAGCACGCCATCGACGAGCATCGACCGGAGGAGCCCGTCGGGAAGTGCGCCGACGACCGCACCCTGCGCCGCGGCG
>JALYNE010000242.1 GCA_030773375.1 Pseudomonadota bacterium | reverse complement strand
TCGAGATCGTGAGGATTTCGTACCTGCTGGCGAACAAGGTCTGCGTGGTTGCTGAAGGCGACAGTGAGGATCCTGACGTGAAGCCCCTAGCGGGTGGGATCGAGCTTGCCGCCTATGATGATCTGGTCGACCGGTGCGTCGAACTGGTCGGGGATGCTGCACGGCGCCAGAAACTGGCAGAAACCGGGTTCGAGCGGATATGCGGCCGCCGCCAATCCGACCTCCTTCAGCGCTGCGTGCTGGATCAGCGATCTTCAGCAAAAGCGGGAGAAGTCGCCTTCGAGAAGAAAATCATCTCGGGCGAAGCGTACAGCGGAGGCCGCATCCCTGCCGACGGGATGCACTTCGTGGGCTGCAGCTTTGCCGGCACGACCTTCATCTACTTCGGAGGCGAGGTGCCGATTTTCGACAACTGCCAATTGAGCGAGGTGAACTTCGATTTTCTCGGGCCAGCGCGGAACACCGCGGAATTCCTCAGGATGCTGATCCAGAACAAGGTCATAACCGGCCTCTGAGCGGCAACTGGATGAACCTTGATCGACCTCGGATCGTTCTCACCCGCGGAAAACCTTCATCAGGAAGACGACATCCATGGGTGATATGCGAGACGGATCCGGGAGCAGTGCGAGCGCAGATCGGATGGGAGATAGCGCGGCGCCCGATGCCGCCGCTGAAAGCGCGGGAAGGAATCCGCACGGGTCCGGCGTCGCGCCAGTCCAGGTTGAGGAAATTACGAAAGAAAAGGCGTCGGGCGGCAGCGACGTGCAGGAGGTTTAGGACCTTGAGCCCGCTCTCCTGAACCAGCGCATCGAGCGGATCCTGGCCATATGCCGCAAAGGCAAGTTTATTGATCAGCCGGGCGAGGCCCAAACACACTAGGCAAATAGCGCGCGAGAAGCAGCAGCGCGGTCGGGAGGACCATCGTGTTGAGGAGGTCGTGCAGGCTTCCCACGATTTGCCACTGGTGGATGTACGGCTCATTCTCCATCACAAGATCAAGAGCCTCGTTCGCGAGCTCCGCCGCGAGAACAGCCAGCCAGGGGATCAGGCTGCTGATCGGGCGCCTGGTGAGCAAAGCCGCTCCGATCTGCACCACAAACGCGGCATAGATGTGCAGCGCGTCTTTGTGCACGGTAAAATCGGCGACTGAATTCTTCAAGGAAAGCCACAGCATCAGCGGCTCCTAACGGCTGCTTTCCCCGAGAGCCATAGCCTCACCGAAGCGTGCTGGGGATCGGCCGGATGAACGTCCAGCTCGGCCGGCTAGACCCGTTCCTGCTTTTGTTGAACCAGCACCGAGCCCAGCTTCGTGGCTGTCCCGCGATTTCCGAGCCGGCAGCCGATTCCAACTGACTTGAAATCACTCTACCTGCCGGGCCGTGGCCCTCCTTGATCCCGCACAGCAATGCTGCTTTGGCTCCGGAAGGGTTCGAACGAGTGGTGCGGAGACAAAGATGAGCTTGCGGGACAGTGGTTTGCGGCGCCGAGCAGAACGCGCTCTGGATCGGCAGCTCGCTTATCAACGGAAAAAAGCGGCTCGCGTCAGGGGCCGGGAGCAAGATGTAATCGCCTCGATGATCGCGCATTCGCGCGCCGTACGCCAGAAGCTGGAGAAAGTGCGGCCGATCGCGGCCGACGCGCGCGTGCTTGAAGTCGGCTGCGGTGCTCACGGCGTCATCTTCTTCTTCGGAGCTCGCGATGGCGTGGGAGTGGACCCGCTTGCCGATCATTATGCGGAGCTCTTTCCCGCCTGGCAGAACCGTGCGCGGACCATCGCTGCGCCGGGAGAGTGCTTGCCTTTCGAGGACGCGTCGTTCGACATCGTGGTGTGCGACAATGTTGTTGATCACGCCGAAAACCCGCGGCGCATTCTCGAGGAGATTGCTCGCGTGATGGCGCCCGGCGCGATGCTCTATTTCGAAGTCAACGTCCACCATCCCTTTTATCACGTGGCGGCATCAGCTCACGCGGCGTGGCGGGCGCTGGGCATCCCGTTCGAGATCACCCCTTTTGCCGACCACACGGTGCACCTGACGCTGGACGCCGCGCGCGCGCTTTTCGATGGCCTTCCGCTTCGCATCGTCAGCGAGACCGACGATGTGGATGAGGTAAAGAAAGCCCATCCGTCCATCCGGCACGCCGGAGACCGGATGAAGCGGCTTTTTTTCAAAAATGCCCGATATGAAGTCGTCGCAATTCGCGAGCCGGCGAACGCGTCAGAGAAGAGCCCTCAGCTCGCGGGCGGATCCCGCGAAGGCTCCTGAGCCGCGGCGGGGTCGATCGCCGCCTGTTCACCGGGCCCTTCAGGATGTCGATGGTCTTCCCGCCGGAGCCCGAGCTTCCGCTTCTTCTACGATGCTTGTGGCGATGTCCGGTTGCCCCTTCTTCTGACGCATCAGCTTTGGCGAAGAGATCGATCTTGCTGTGTTGAGTTCGCCTCGACCCCGAAAGCTTGTTGTGCGCTCGTTCCCGTCGGCGCTGCACTGCCCTGGTGAGCACGAAGCTGGTCACTGCCGCCACGACGAGCAGCAGAATGAATATCAGCAAGAATTCCGCAATCGGCTCCAGTCGTGCGTCTAGTCTGTCACCGCCCACTCGTTTCTCCTCCACCGGTGCCGCTCGGCAATAGCGGCAACGGGTCTAGTCCTCGTGCTTCTTGAGCAAGTTGATTCGCAGGTTGCCCTTCCGACCGCGGCGGGCCTTGCGTGCAGCGATCCACCAGAGCACCATTGGGCCGATCAGCATCAGCGCGATGAGGCCGTAAGCAATGTCCTGTCTCATCGCGCTCGCCTCCTGGTGCCCGCCCGGACGAATGCGCGGATCTGCCGCCGGAGTCCAGACCCGTCGCTTGAACCGGCAACGGATCCAGTTTCCTCTTGTTTGCCGTGCTTTCCGAGCCGTCAGGTGATTCCACCTGACTTGAAAGCACTCTATGCGGGCGAGGACGGGATCTCCGACAGCCCCCTTAGCTGCCTGGACCGCGCTCCACGATGCTGGTGGCCGCGTTGTTGTTTCCGGTCTGGGAAACAACGAGATATTGGCCCGGCTGGTTCTGGGTGACGCTGTAGCTGTTCCCGTTGCCGGTCTGGAGGATCACGGCCGTCGCGTTGGTCGCCGCGCCGTCCTGCAGGATGCTTGCGCTGTTGTTCTGTCCAGCCTGTCCAATGCCAGCCACCTGGCCGCGGCCCCGTTGCTCTACGGTAGCGCTGTTGCCGCTGCTTCGCTGAACGATCGCGATTTCAGCGGAGCGCGCGCCGCCGGCGAAGTAGAAATCGTCTCCCGGCTGTCCGCTTGCTGGACCGCTGGCATGAGAAGGGCCCACCGCCGCGGTCTGCCGCGCGGTGGCTTGGTTGTTGTCGCCCTGCTGGACGATCACCGCCAGATTGGGCAGATCTGCCGTGCCGCTGCCCAGCTGCTCAACCAGGGCCTGCGCGCCGAATTGATGCTGTATAACCATGGCCTCATTGCGGGTGCCGCCCTGGGTGACCTTCGCTCGCGCGTTTTCGGCACCTTGAGGGGAGATGGCGCCGGTCGGATAGGTCGTGCTCGGTCCTTGAAGGAGTGAGACCCGGTTGGACGAGCTCCCGGCCATCTGCCAAATGGCAGCGCTGGCGTTGACGGCCTCCTGCGCGAGGTCGATCACATTGCCGTTGCCACTTTGCGCAATGACTGCGGTGTTGAATGCGCGGCCGGTCGGGTTATTCGCCGAGGGCGCCGAATCGCCGGTGTCGAGTTGCCTAACGGAGACGGAGCTGCGTGTTCCGAGACCCTGCGTGACTCGGGCGGAGTTGTCGCCATACTGCGCCACGACTGCGGAGTTGCGCAGGCCCTTCTGTGCAACGTTGGCAAGAGCGCGGCCTTTGACACCATCTGAGTAGGTCTTGATCGGGTCCACAAAGCCTGACGCATCACCGACGCTCATCTGGCGAATGGTGAGGCTATCGAAGAGGCCTCGTTGCCACACCTCAGCGCGATGATTGATGCCGGTTTGAGTGACGTCGCTCAAATTGCCCTGCCCCTCCCCGGCTGCAAGGGACCCGAGTGACACAATTGCGGTAAGATCCCGCCCGATGTCTGGTCCTTCACCGGACTGGGAAATGCTGCTGCTATTGCCCTGGGTTCTTCCGGTCTCGGAGTCCGTCTCCGCACCGGCGGCAGTGCCGCCCCCGAGCAGCGTTATCCTTGCGCTATTATTCTGACCGTTTTGCTCGACTCGGCTTTGGTTGCCGAAGCCGCGCATGGCCACACTGGCGCGGTTGTTGGCATTGGCGCTCCCCGCTCCGCCGGGATTCTCCTGCCGAATGAAGCTCACGTTCCCGGCTGCGGCAGATCCTTCGAACTGGAATATCTCGGCTTGGTTTCCGTTGCTGAGCCGCTGGATTATTGAGCTGCTGTTGCCGTTACCGGCCGTTGAGACGGAGCTACCCTGAACCACCCTGGCCGCATGTTGCGAGCCTTCCTGCGAGACAGCTGAGGAGTTCGTGTCGCCTACCTGCTCCACGGTCACGGCATTATTGTTTCCGTTCTGCGCGACGTTCGAGCTGTTGTCGTCGTTGCCGGCGGCGGCGTTGCTGACGCTCGCGCTGTTGCTGGTGTCGCTCTGGCTGACCGTTGAACGGTTCGTGCCGACGGACACCGTCTGTGCAACGGCGCTTCCGGCGGCAAGTGCCGCCAGCGAGACTCCAACCACCACCATTCTGCGCGCCATCGCTTCCCCCCTCAACAGCGGTCACTTTGCCGCAGCATCTTTAAACTTTAAGTGAAACCAGCCGTCTCGGGCTCACGGGATCGGGGCCAGCGAACGAAGATCACCGGCCCCGCCTCGACTTGCGAGGGACCATGGGCTTTGCAGACAGACTTCACTGAACCCACAGCTTAGGACCTAATAGCTTGATTTCCTGGCGGAATCCTGAACAGGAGACCGTTAACGAGCACCCGCCGGGCGCACTCGCTTGGAGCTAACGAGCCGACAAGCCGCCCTCGAATGCCTCGCGCTGAGCTTCTGCGTCGGCGTTCGTGAGCATCCGCTCATGCAAGTGGCCGATCTGCCAAGAAAGCCCATGGTCGAGATAGACCGGAATCCCTGCCTCGCTGATTCGGTTGAAGAAGAAAACGTCCTCCCCCAGATATTTGAGGCCGTTGCCAAGCATCTCCAGCGCGAAGAAAGGTTTCTCCTGGCCGTCTGATCGGTGGCTCATCAGAGCATGGATGACGTTCATGTCGACGAGGCAGAACCCCAAGCCGAGGCCGCGAACCTGAACCACCGCGCCTTGCCTGGCGAGCTCCTCCGTCGTCCAGACAAGCTTCATCTCGTGATCGAACGCTGTAGGCGAGGTAGGATAAGAACGCCTGGGATAATTCACCCCTATCACGGGAACGTTTCGGGAGAGCAGCCTCACGAGTGCGTCGGCAGGAAAGGAATGGTCCGCATCGATC
>JALYNE010000241.1 GCA_030773375.1 Pseudomonadota bacterium | reverse complement strand
GGCCCGGGCAGTGGCAATTCCTTCACAGCGTGAAGGTTGAGATCGAAGGCGAAAGCAAACCAGCCCTCACCGCCGACTGGATCGGCCTTATCTTCCTCTGATCACCCAAGGAGCTCCGACATGGCCAATCGCGACGCAGTTATCGTTTCCACCGCCCGCACACCGATCGGCAAAGCCTATCGCGGCGCATTCAACGCAACGCCTTCGCCCACCCTTGCTGCCCACGCGATCCGCGCAGCAGTGGAGCGATCGGGAGTCGATCCCGTCGAGGTCGAGGATTGCCTGATGGGCGCCGCGCTCCAGCAAGGCGTGCAAACGACGATCGGTCGCACCGCGGCGCTCCGCGCCGGCCTTCCGGTCACCACCGCAGGTATGTCGATCGACCGGCAGTGCGCCTCCGGCCTGATGGCAATTGCGACCGCGGCCAAGCAGATCATCGTGGACCGAATGGACATTTGCGTCGCGGGCGGAGTGGAATCGATTTCGCTCGTCCAAACGCCGGAGATGCGCGTCGGCCCCGATCCCGAGCTCCTCTCGATGCATAACGGGATCTACATGCCGATGATCCACACCGCCGAAGTGGTTGGAAAGCGCTACACGGTCAGCCGCGAGCGCCAGGATCAGTATGCGCTTCGCTCGCAGCAGCTCACCGCCAAAGCACAGGCCGAGGGCAAGTTCGACGACGAGATCGTCCCCGTCACGACGAAGATGAAGGTGACGGACAAGGCGACGGGCGAGACGAGCATGAAGGAGGTGACGCTCAGCAAGGACGAGGGCAACCGCCCCCAGACGACGATGGAGGACCTGCAGAAGCTCCAGCCCGTGATGGGCCCGGATGCGATGATCACAGCCGGCAATGCCAGCCAGCTTTCCGACGGCGCATCGGCTTGCGTGATCATGGAAGCGGGCGCTGCCGCCGAGCGCGGCCTGACCCCGCTCGGTCGGTACGTTGGAATGGCGGTGGCCGGCACGGAGCCGGACGAGATGGGGATCGGCCCCGTCTTCGCCGTTCCGAAGCTTCTCAAGCGCTTCGGCCTCAACGTCGATGACATCGGCCTCTGGGAGCTGAACGAGGCCTTTGCCGTGCAAGTGCTTTATTGCCAGGACCAGCTCGGCATTCCGAATGAGCGGATGAACGTCGACGGCGGCTCGATCTCCATCGGCCACCCTTATGGCATGTCGGGCGCCCGCATGACCGGACACGCTTTGATCGAGGGCCGCCGCCGCGGCGCAAAATGGGTCGTGGTGACGATGTGTGTGGGCGGCGGCATGGGGGCCGCCGGTCTGTTCGAGGTGCTGTGAAGCCCAAGCTTCCGCTTCTCAAGACGCTTCGGATCGACGCGCACGCCCTTTGGCTGGCTGCGCGCGATCGGAGGACGCCCTGGTATGCGCGCGGCTTCGGCCTCATCGTCACGGCTTACGCTTTGTCTCCGATCGACCTCATCCCGGACTTCATCCCGATCCTCGGGCTCCTTGACGATGCCTTGCTCATCCCGCTTGGGATATGGCTGTTCATGAAGATGCTGCCGCAAGGGCTCCTGGAAGAACATCGCGCCGCGGCCGCCAAAGCGGCGGAGCGGCCCCTTTCGCGGCTTGGTGCTGTCGTCGTGCTCGGGACTTGGATGGCGGCGGGGCTGCTGACGGCGCATCTGCTCGGTTTCCGCTTTTCCTGAAGCAACCGCGCGGCCGCTTTTCCGTTGGTCCCCAGACACGACGGAGGACCTATGCCCGTATCCAACCTAACCCTTGTCGAGCGGATCGCCCGCGTCCTTGCCGCGCGCGCGCTCAGCGTCAATGCCGCGGGCGACGATCCGTCGGCCGGGCCGAATGTCGATGAAACCTGGCACGAATATGCGGACGACGCTCTTTCCATTCTGCGCACCATGCGCGAACCCGACCCCATCATGGCGGCGGCGGGCGACGCCGAGATATGGGAGCGAATGGTCGAAGCCGCGCTGAACGTCGAGCGCGCCGTCGGCAGCGCCTGAAATGCAAAAGGCCGCCCGGTCGCCCGGACGGCCTTTCCATTGTCAGCCTGAAGCGGCTTGACCTGTTAAGCGAGGACCCCCGCGGAGGCTGCGCTCACCAGGTTCGCCGCGAACGGCATATGACAATGAGACATCAGACCACCTCCTTTCAGTTGTTGAAACAGAAAGCTCAAAATGGGTGGGGATCACGGAAGTTCAAGGACATCAACGGCTTGCCAGCGCTCTTACTCGCCTGGGCCGACCCAACGGCTTAAGCGCGGAGTTCGCGAAGTTTCCGAGTGAAGCAAAAGCGCCGCGGAATCGTTCTCCGGCTACGCAACCATTCCGATCCGTGGGGGGCTTCGAACGGGCGCAGGAGGAAGCGCCGACAAAGGAGGCCTGAAGTGAAGAGAACATATCTGTTTGCCGCCGCCGCGGGGCTCATGCTGGTGAGCGCCGCCCCGCCGGAAGGGTGGGGATCCGACACGGAGACCGTGTCTGGCGGCTACCCGCCTTGCTCCCGGACGGTGACCGATCGCTGCATCCAGCTTTACGAAAGGGGCGTCAGGACCGCTGAGAACCTCGCCCTCAACGAAAGGCTCGGGCCGGGACGGATTGCCGCCGCAATGGGCGGCCCCTATGAGCCCGCGCCTGTTGCCGATCCGGGCGGCTGGCGCGGCGAGGCCGCGGCCGGCGATTATCCGCCTTGCTCGGCGACGGTGACCGACAGGTGCATTCAGCGCTCCAAGCGCCGCTGGCGCCGCGCGAGGTAAGCAGGAACCGGTGCAGGCGCTCGCCCCTGCACCGGCTTGCGGGGCCAAGCGATAGACTTGTCTCGCGCCTCCGCGGGAAGGCTGCGTCTTGCCAGGAGGGGGTGATCAGCGGGGGGAAGCTGCTTCGCGCCGAAGCGGGTTCAGCCGTTATGCGCAGCGATCCACTGTTCGACCACCGGAGCGATCCGTTCGCGCCACTTGCTGCCGTTGAAAATGCCGTAATGGCCGACGCCTTTGGCGAGATGATATTGCTTCATCTCTTCGAGAAGGCCGGTCGAAATGTCGAGCGCGGCCCGGGTCTGGCCGATGCCTGAAATGTCGTCGCGCTCGCCCTCGATCGCGAGGATCGCGACATCGGTGATCGCCGCCGGATCGACCCGGCGGCCGCGGTGCATCATCTCGCCCTTGGGAAGGAGGTGCCGCTGGAAAACGACGTCCACGGTCTGAAGATAGAATTCGGCGGTCATGTCGCAGACCGCGCGGTACTCATCGTAAAAGTCCTTGGTGGCGTCCGCGCTTTCGCCGTCGCCTGCCACCAGGTGCTTGAACATCTCCCAATGGCTGGTGAGATGGTTTCCCAGGTTCATCGTCATGAAGCCTGCGAGCTGGAGGAAGCCCGGATAGACCGCGCGCCCTGCCCCCGGATAGGAGTAAGGGACAGTCGCGATCACGTTGCGCTGGAACCATGCATGCGGTCGCTGGGTCGCGAGCGTGTTGACGGCCGTCGGCGCCTCGCGTGCGTCGATCGGGCCGCCCATCATGGTGAGCGTCCTCGGTCGCGCCGGATGCTTGTCTGCGGACATCACCGCCGCCGCGGCATAGCTGGGCACGGACGGCTGGCAGACGGCGAGAACGTGCGCGCCTGGCCCGATATGCTCGAGGAAGGCGATCAGATAATCGATGTAGTCGTCGAGATCGAAGCGCCCGGCCGAGCTCGGGACCAGCTTCGCATCGCGCCAGTCGGTGATGTAGACGTCGTGGCGCGGCAGCATCCGCTCGACGGTGCCACGCAGAAGCGTGGCATAGTGGCCGGACATTGGCGCAACGATCAGGAGCCGTGGCGATCCTTCAATGCCCTCACGCCGAAACCGCTTCAGCTGCCCGAAGGGCTTGCGGAGCACCACCTCCTCGACCACCGGCACTGTCTTGCCATGGACGACGGTCGTCTCGAAGCCGAACGCGGGTTTCCCCCGTGAGGCCGACGCATGCGCGAAGACGTCGAGCGCGGAGGCGACGATCGGGCCCATTTGGCTGTAAGCGAACGGATTGGTTGGGTTTTGCATCCATCCGGCACCGAAATTGGCAAGTGTGCTGGCACCGGCGAGCAGCGAACGCTGCATTTCATATGCGTCGTATAGCATTAATCCTCCAACCCCAGCCGATCCATAGCGTGCCCGCCGAGGAATAATCTAGCGGTATTAACCGACCATTCTTTCAAAGGCTCCGTGGCGGGATTGAGCGACACGTCCGGCGCTGCTACCCCAGCCACATGGCACGCATCGCTGGAGAGCCGGGCAGCAGGAAAGTCGGCAACCTGCTGATGATATGGGGATTTGCGAGCCGTTATCCAGGTCGCATCGCAGCCGCCGCCATATCCCTGATGATCGCTGCCGGAGCGACCCTCGCCATCCCCAACAGCTTTCGCCTGATCATCGATCGCGGCTTCGTCGCGTTGGATGGGGATATCGGCCGCTGGTTCCAATATCTGATGGTAGTCGTGGTGGTGCTCGCGATGGCAACCGCATCGCGCTTCTACTTCGTTTCATGGCTTGGGGAGCGCGTGGTCGCGGACGTGCGGACTGCGGTGCAGCGCAACCTGCTGCGGCTGGCGCCGAGCTTCTTCGAAGCCAACCGTCCTTCCGAGATCGCCTCGCGACTGACGGCCGATACGACCATCATCGAGCAGGTGGTCGGCGCCACCGTTTCGGTCGCGCTCCGCAACCTCGTCATGGGCGTCGGCGGCGTCATCTACCTGTTTGCCCTCGCGCCCAAGCTTGCGGCGATGCTGATCGTCGGGATTCCCATGGTCATCCTGCCGATTGTCTTTATGGGCCGCCGCGTTCGCGATGTCTCGCGAGCAAGCCAGGACAGGGTAGCCGATGTCGGCGCCATGGTGAGCGAGGTGCTCGGGGCGATGAAGATCGTCCATGCCTTCAATCAGCAGGAGCGCGAGGCGAAACGGTTCGAGGGCGCGGTCGAAAGCGTTTTTTCAACAGCGAAGAAGCGGATTGCCCTGCGAGCGGTGATGACTTCGCTGGTAATCTCCCTCCTTTTCGGCGGGATCACACTCGTCATGTGGCAAGGCGCGCTGGACGTCCAGGCGGGCCGGCTGAGCGGCGGCACGATCGCCGCATTCGTGCTGACGGGCGGGCTTGTGGCCGGGGCGTTCGGTGCACTGACCGAGGTATATGGCGAGCTCCTTCGGGGCGCCGGCGCCGCGGCCCGGCTGGCCGAGCTGTTGCGGGAGGAGCCGGAGATCAAGACGCCTGCAACCCCCAAGCCCCTGCCCGCGCCGGCCCGCGGTGAACTGGCATTTGAACATGTCCAGTTTCGCTACCCCACGCGAAGGGAAGTGGCCGCGCTCAAGGAGTTCTCGCTGCTCGTGCGGCCGGGCGAAACGCTCGCGGTGGTTGGCCCCTCCGGCGCGGGCAAGTCCACGCTTTTCCAGCTGGCGCAGCGCTTCTACGATCCCGATA
>JALYNE010000240.1 GCA_030773375.1 Pseudomonadota bacterium | reverse complement strand
GAATCGGATTACACTCTGTCTGCATCGGGGAGCTCCTCTGCGTTCAGCTAAGACTTTGTCGCAAAAGAACTTTGGCACACCCAGAGCCCCGATGCACCCCACCTCAATGAGAAATCCGGGCTATGGCTTCGCGCGTGCACCTGCCCAATACAGTTCCGTTCGCAGTGGCGACGTTCGGCATTGCCCTCTTCTCCGCAATGGACGCCGTGATGAAGGGTCTGTCGCTGGCGATCGGGGCTTACAACGCGGTGTTCTGGCGCATGCTGCTGGGCCTGATGTTGAGCTCGGTTCTTTATTTCTGCGCCCGCCCGCCCCGTCCTTCGGCCGAGGCCATGCGCTTCCACATCATCCGCGGCCTCGTTGGCGCGGTGATGGCCCTCACCTTCTTCTGGGGCATTGCCCGGATCCCGCTGGCCGAAGCCGTAGCCCTGACCTTCATCGCCCCGCTCCTGTCGCTGTATCTGGCGGCCGTGCTGCTCGGCGAGCCGGTCGGCCGCCGGGCCGTCGGTGCGTCGCTGATCGGCTTTGCAGGGGTGCTGGTGATCATCGGCGCGCGCATCGGCACGCCTGGTGACCGCGACCTTTGGGGCGCAGCTTCCGTCCTGACATCCGCGATGCTTTATGCCTACAACATCATCCTGATGCGCCAGCAGGCGTTGGTCGCAAAGCCGATCGAGATCGCTTTCTACCAGTATCTGGTTATCGGCGGGGTGCTTGGCTTGGGCGCTCCTTTCGTCGCCAGACTCCCGCCATTGGAGCACTGGCCGAACCTTGCCTTTGCAGCCGCTTTGGCTTTGGTGTCGCTCATGCTGTTTGCCTGGTCTTACGCCCGCGCAGAAGCGCACCGGCTCGCTGCGGTCGAATATACGGCGCTCATCTGGGCGGCGTTGTTCGGCCTGATCATCTTCGGTGAAGAGCTCGCGGCCTCGACTTTGATCGGGGCGAGCCTGATCGTCGCCGGTTGCACTCTGGCTGCCCGCACTCCGGCGCATCCCGCTCCGGCGGCTGAGGCAGCGCCGTGAGCCCAGCCTTGGCCTGGTTTTTGCTCTGTGTCGGCGGCCTGTTCGAGGTCGGCTTCACCACCTGCCTCCGCTACGTCGAGGGCTTCAGGAATGTGCCCTGGACGCTCGGCTTTCTCGCCTCGGTGACGCTCTCGATGGTCCTTCTGGCGGTGGCTTCCCGCACCATCCCAATGGGAACCGCCTACGCCGCTTGGACGGGCATCGGTGCCGCGGGCACCGTGCTCGTCGGCATCTGGTGGTTCGGCGAGCCGGTCAACTCCGCCCGCATCCTCCTGCTGCTGGGCCTCATCGGCTGCATCATGGGCCTGAGGCTCACCGCGCAGTGAAGGTGAAGGCGGCGCGATTATCGCGCCGCGCCCTCGAACGCGCGCTGCACTTCTGGGCTTTCCTCGACCGAGCGGACGAAGCGGGGCTCGAGCCGCTTTTGCGAGGCCTGCTCGTAAGCGTAGCCCAGCGACAAAATCATGGCGTCGGACCATTTCGGGCCGATGAAGCTCAGGCCAACCGGCATCCCGCGCACGTGCCCCATGGGCACGGTAAGGTGCGGATAGCCCGCCACCGCCGCCAGTCCGCCGGCACCGCCGCCGGGATACTGATCCCCGTGCACCGCGTCGATCAACCATGCGGGCGCGACGGTCGGGCCGACGAGGGCAGCGACATTGTGCTGCTTCAGCATCCGATCGATCCCCTCCGGGCCCGCCATTCGGAAGGAGGTGGCGCGGGCCTTTTTATATTCGGGATCATCAAGCCCTTTGGTCTTTTCCGAACCCTCGAAAATGTCTTGGCCGAACAGCGGCATTTCACTTTGCGCATTGGCATTGTTGAAGGCGATGAGGTCGGCCAACGTGCGCGTCCTGACGGCTGGAGGCGTGGTCGCAAGATAAGCGTTCAAGTCGGCCTTGAACTCGCTCAGCAGCACCTTGTAGGATTCGCTCCCGATCTGCCCACGGCCTTCGAACTTGTCGATGTCGACTAGAACCGCGCCTTGCGCGCGCAGCGTTTGAACTGCCTCTTCGAATGCGGCCTTGGTGCCGAAGCCGGTGGCGAAGCGCATCACGCCGATCCGGCGGCCGCGCAGCGAATGAGGCGAGAGGGCGGTTGCGTAATCGGTCTTGCGCGCGTCGGCTTCCCTGGTGGCGGGATCGGCGGGGTCGCTCCCGGCGATCGCCGTCAGCACCATGGCGGCCTCGCGGACGGTGCGTGTCATCGGCCCCGGCGTATCCTGGCTGTGACTGATCGGGATGACGTGCGTGCGGCTGACGAGGCCAACGGTGGGCTTGAAACCGACAATGCCATTGACCGACGCCGGGCAGGTGATCGACCCGTTTGTCTCCGTGCCGATCGCCGCTGGCGCCAGCCCGGCCGCGACGGCGACCCCGCTCCCGGTGCTGGAACCGCAGGCATTGCGATCAAGGGCGTGGGCATTGCGCGTCTGGCCGCCCACCGCGCTCCAGCCGGAAATGGAGTCGCTCGAGCGGAAGTTGGCCCATTCCGAAAGGTTGGTCTTGCCAAGGATCACGGCGCCCGCCTGGCGGAGCCGCGCGACGAGCGGAGCGTCGCGATTGGTGACGTTGCCGATGAGGGCGAGGCTCCCCGCCGTCGTCGGCAGCGGTCCATTCACCTCGATATTGTCCTTGATGAGAACCGGCATGCCCCACAGCGGCCCGCGCGGCGCGGCGCCGCTTTCGAGGGCGCGCGCCTGATCGAGCGCCGTCGGATCAATCGCGATCACGGAATTGAGCGGCCGGTCGACATCCTGGATCCGCGCGATGGCGGCCCGCGTGCGCCCGACGATGCTGTCCCCGCGCGCAACTGCGGCAGCGCGCTCAGCGCGGGGTGGTCCATCGGCATAGGTGGTGCAGCCCGAGAGGAGGACTGCACCGGCGAGCAGGAAGCTGCGAAGCATGGGGGAACCTTTCTTTACGAACGCGGAGCGAGCAATGCGTCGAGCGACGAGGGGCCGGTGCCGACCTTCTCGAGCACTGGATAGCGCAGGCCTCCGTGATAAGGGAGAGCAATCGTGCGGTAGAGGGGGCCCTTCTTCAGCAGAAACTGAATCGGCGTCTTTCCTCCCTTGGCGGCCGTGATGGCGCCTTTCAGGTCATCTGCCGAATAGGCCCGGCCGTTTACGGCAAGGATCTTGGTGCCCGTGGTCACGCCCTCGTTGAACAAAGGCGAATCCCAGGCGACGCCAGTGATATCGCCATCTTTGTCAAGCGTGAGCCCGAGCGTGTAGGTGAGATCAACCATCTCCCGGGCCTTTTCGCGCGAGCTGAAATAAGCAGTCGGCGTTTCGCGATAGACGAGCCGATATCCCCCGCGCTTGATCCAATCGAGCGGCGCTGCCCCGGTCTGCTCGACGCGCTGGCGGAGATAGGTCGCCCAATCGTAAGGAGTGATTGCCGTCAGCGTCTGAACGATGTCGTCGAACGTGTAGGTAAGAATGCCCTCGTCGTTCGGGTTCACTCCGAAAAAGGCGCGGCCGAAATCATCGATCGAGCGCTGCCCGTTTGTCCGCTCGCGGATGATGCTGTCGACGTCGAGCCAGATCAGCATGCCCTCGCCGTAATAATCCTCCCCGCGATGCCAGCTCGGAAAGGGCTTGGGCCGGCGCGCGCCGACGATGGGGTCGAACGTGGTGTCGATCAGCGGCCGCCAGCTCCGCCCCGGCACCGTGTCCAGAAAAGCGGCGTTGCGGGCGAGTTCGCCCAGCACGTCTTCCCTCGGCATCATCCCGGATCGGGCTGAGAGCACGTTACCCCAGAACTGCGTCTGGCCTTCGTACAGCCAGAGCAAGGTGTTGCCCATCGGCTCGCGATAGTCGGGCGTCCAGAGATCCGCGCCCCGGCGGTACTTGCCGTTCCAGCTGTGGTTGAACTCGTGGGCGAGAAGATCGCGCCCGGCGGAGCCTTTTTCCCAGTCGGTGAAGTAATTGCGTGGGTGGCCGTTCTCGGACGAGCGGAGATGCTCGAGGCCGATGTCGCCAAGCTGTTCGGTCAGCGCGACCAGAAATTCATATTCGTCGAAATGCTTTGCACCATAAAGCTTCATGGTCTGGTCGACGAGGCGCCGGTGCGCGGCAATCTGCTCGGGCTTGGCCGCAAGATCCTCCGGCCGGTCGGCGAAGAGGTGAAGGTTCACATTCTCGCTGAGCTTTTCTTGGCGATAATGACGGCCCGCAAAGATCGGCGAGTCAACGAAGGTCTCGTAAGAAACCGGCTTGTAGGTGAGGCGATTGCCGCGCCGGCTTGCAACGTCCAGCGAGGTCGCCGCCTGCCAGCCGGCGGGCAGCGTGATGCTTGGCTGAACCGTGATGTTCCGGACGAAATAGCCGGCAGGATAGAGCGACATCTTTTCCCACTGCACATTCAGCATGTCGGGAGTCATGACGATCCGGCCCTGGTTCGGCTCGGTCGGGGAAAGGTGCTGGAACTCCACCTGCAACTCGCGGGCGCCGCCGGGAACATCGATGTGAAAGGCGTAAACGTAAGCGGGGTCCCGCCGCCACGCGACGGGCCTGCCGTTCGCGCTCACCTTGAGCCCTGCTATGCTGGAGATCGGCCCGCGCGGTGCGTGGTTTCCGGGCAGCCATTCGGGATAAAGAAGGGTAAGCGGACCGGCGCCGCGGACCGGGATGGTCTGGCGCACGCGGAAGACGGCGCGTGCAGTGTCCGTCGCATCGACGTCGATGGCGATCGTTCCGGGGTAGGGCACGTCACGGGAGGCCGGGATCTGGCTGCGCATCGGTGCCGGCTGGGGTCTGCTGGTCTGAACCTGCGCCGCGGCAGGCACGGCAATGGCTGCGGCAAGCGCGATCAAAAGGTGGTTACGCAAGGGACTCTCCTGAAAAGCAATGCTTTTTCAGCCTCCTTGGCGAGTCTCCACGGCTCCGTCCAGCCTTTCGGTGTCAGACCGCTAAAGCAGCCACCTTCGCAGCTTTGGCGCGCTGGACGCTTTCCTCGACGATCCGGCAGGCGTCTTCGCGTCCAAGCCAGTGGCCGACCCGGACCCACTTTTCGGGCTCGAGATCCTTGTAGTGGGTAAAGAAGTGCTCGATCTGCTGGCGCATGATGAGCGGCAGGTCTTCGCCTTCCTCGACGTCCGCAAAATAAGGCGAAGTGCTCTTGGTGGGGACTGCGAGGATCTTCTCGTCGCCGCCCGATTCGTCCTCGAGCAGCAGCACCGCGATCGGGCGACACCGGACGACGCTGCCCGGGATGAACGGCACGCGCGCCATCACCATCACGTCGAGCGGATCGCCATCAGGCGACAGTGTGTGGGGGATGAAGCCGTAATTGGTCGGATAACGCATTGGGGTGTGGAGGATACGATCGACGAAGATGGCGCCTGACGTCTTGTCGAATTCATATTTGACCGGCTCGCCGCCCATCGGCACTTCGATGATAACGTTGACGTTGTTGGGCGGACTGTCGCCGACGGGAA
>JALYNE010000239.1 GCA_030773375.1 Pseudomonadota bacterium | reverse complement strand
AGGATCCGGAGGAACCCCGATGGATCGTCGAAGCGGCCGGCGTCTTTCACGTGCTCGGATCGAGCGGGTATTACACCGTCACCGACTCCGAGTGTTACAAGCGGGGTGTGTCTGTGGTCAAGAAAAAGGGCTCCGGACGGACGCGCGCCTACTGCAAGGGCTGGATTCACGCCGGCCAGCTGTGCTATCACGTGGTTGCCCGCGAGCTGGTTCGGCTCGCCCAAGTACTGATCTATGGCACGGAAACCGCGACTGCGGACGAGTATCACACGCAGGTCGCCGAAGCCGGCGCTGAGCGGGCCATCGTCTTTGTCCCTATAGCCGGGGTCGTAGCGGCCATCGAGGGTTTGTTGGCACATGGCGCACGTCAGATGCTCACGCTCGATTGGAACGAGGCCGACAACAAGCTGATGCTGCGCTACGGCAAAGCCAGCACCTCCATTCACGGATACGGTAGCGGCAGGGCGGCGTTGAACGTCGATCCCCACGCCGTGCTCCGGCAGCTCATGCCGGTGCTGAACGTGGCGGACGAACCGGAATGCGGGCTGCGCTTCGGTACCGCGCCCGTTGCTACGATCATCACGTCGCAGATGACCACAAATCTGCGCGGCGCCCATCTGGTGTAATCAGCTACTGCGTTTCAACTGCCCAGCCGGGACACAGCTGTGTCGCCCGGTCGTGGGCGGTGCAGTGGTGTGTCCTGCCGGACTCGTGTCAAGGAGCCACACCATGCACCTATGGAGCCAACTTCCCAGCAGTTTAAGAATTCAATCCGCGCTCAAACGTGTTGCGGATGCGAATAGTGCCCGGTATCGCACGACCGACCTCATGACCGAGGTCATGGCCGATCAGGCGCTCACCGATTTCCTCCCCCGCCTCGGATATGGCCTCAAGCCGCAGTTCTATCAGAGCTGGCAGACGAAGGGACCGAGTCAGTGGTGGGAGGTCGAACAGTATCCGTACCTGTCGCTCCGGACGCAGATCCAGCGCGACCTGCCGGATGCTGCTGAGCGGACGATGCTTGACGACGGCCGGCTGCACGAGCGCATTACCACCGAAAAGGCATTGGCGCTCTGGACGGCGAAGCGGAACACCTATCGCACGTTGACCAAGCCGATTGCCGAAGGGGATGCGCCGTACTACCTGGCCGCAGCCCTGGGCACCATGCCGGGACCAAGCTGGCAGGAAGCTGCCGATGGCTCCGCGATTGAGCGCACGCTGCCGAACTGGCCGTTCCGCTACGCGCCCTCGGCCGAGCCGCTCCCGCTGCAATTGCAGAGCCTACTCTGCGTGGACCTGATTTCGTGGGTCGTGCTTCCGGCCAATACCATCGACAATCCGTCGCCGGTTGGCGAGATCGTGCACATCAGCGGCGTCGGCAGCCATACCAAGCTGCGGAACTTCGGGAATGCCTTTCACAACAATAAGCGCGAAATTTTCCGTTTGCCCCAGGACCATCACACGGGCTCAGCCACGGATCATCTTCCCGCCCGACGCCTGGATGGTGGCGGCAACTACGATCTGTATGTTGCCGGCCCGCTGGAGAAGAGCGGACGTGTCCACCAGGTGTTGAACCACTACAGCGTGAATCATCCACGTGTGGGCAAGCCGTTCCTGTACCTGACGGGACTCGACGGCCTGCCGTACTGGCCCTGGTTTTTGCAGCAGATGGAGATTGCCTCGCCCTTTCCGGTCGACCCTGCCTGGGCCGAACAGGTGTGGAGCGAGGGATTGAAGCATACATGCATTATCGAGCTGCCGTCACGAGGCGTGCGCGGCTTCTGGGTGCGATCCGACGATCCTACGTGGGACCGGATCATCTCGAAGTGCGCGGGTGGCACCGGCGACGAGGTGGCCGAGTCCGTGGGAACGGTCGAAACAACGCTCATCAGCGCTGATAGTGATGACGATACCAACGACGACGCGGAAGCATAGGAGCGCGCCACCGATGCGTTTCAGCTTGTCGGTCGGTCGCTCCGGCGGCTGGTATCGATCGTGTACCCGCACGGCCTGGCGCATCTGCCTGGGCCATGTGGCGGTCACACTGTTGTTTCACGACATCGACGCTGTGTTCGACACGGCGCTCACGGCTAAGGAGGCCCACCGTGGCTCGACTCACATCGAATATGCAGTTCGTTGCGACGCCTGAGAGCGTCGGACATGCCGTCGCTTCCTGGTTCACCGTGAGCCCGGACGCCTACCCCGAACACGTGCGGGCTGCGCTTGACGCGCAGCTTACGGCGGCCCGGCTGATGACACAGGTGTCACGACGCCTGTTTCTCCTGCCGTCGAACCCGCTCCAAGCGGTGACAGCTGAAGCTGCCCAGTGTGTACTGGATGCCGCTGGTCTTCCCGATCATGAACAGGCAACCTTCTTTGTCGGCCCGAACATCCGCATGGCGGACACCTGCGCGGGCGAAGGGGTGTTGTTTGGTATCCTCGCCGATGCCTTCGGCGTGGATCTGGCCAATCGCTACGTCAACGAGTTTCACGACGAACGGCACAAGCAGTGTCACGCCGTCGCGGGCAACGTCACGTTCTGCGATACGCTCAAGGATCTGCGCGCGTCGCTCGGTATGTTCCAGTTCGTGTGGAGCAACCCTCCGTTCGACAATGATACGCAGGCGGAGGGCGGTGGCCGGCTGGAGATCAAGTTCTTCCAGCGTATCGTCGAGGACGGGCACTGGATCCAAGCCGGAGGCTTTCACGCCATGATGTCCCCGCTGGACGTGTTCCGGCGGAAAGCGGCCATCAATCACCTGGCGCGCTGGTACGACATCGACTTCAACGACGAGATTCAGGCCATCACTATCATCGATCCTGCAGTGGAGCCGTTTGGCGGCCCCGTGGCGGACGATCGGTTCTGCGCCGTGGTTATCGGCCGCGTTCGTGGACAGGCGCGCGTGGGCGCTGAGCAGCTCAAAGCGGCCCAGGGGCTCGCCGATATTCTGGCAGGCGACCTGCCCATGCTCGGGGAGCGCGAAACACCGGTGTACGTCATTCCTGCCGCGCGGCCGATCAAAAAGGTCGAGTGGCGCAACGCGGGACTGGGCACGCCAGCCATGGCGATGCAGGACGTGGCCGAAACCGGCGGCGTCTACACCAGCGATACGTACCGCCATGACCGAAGCGCGATGAAGCGCGTGACCTTGCCGCCGCTGTTCCCGCTCCACCCGATGCAGGCCTTGCACCGGGTGGCAGATGGGCAGATCAACGGCGCGACAGTACAACTCGGCAACTTCGAAGAGGCCGTGATCAAGGGCTCAACGATTCAGGAGTTAACGAAGTGGACGGAGAAAAAGGAATCTGACACGGCGCAGGTGGAAATCGAGCACTGCGTCGTCCGCCGCGTACCGCTGGTGGTGACCGTCTCACAGCGCAACGCCGCAACCGGCCAGGGGGGCGGCAAGATTCGCCGCTTCTTTGGCGATGAAGGCATGCGCACGCTGACCGGCATCGGTGGCGTGACGGATGTGCTGCTCAAAGCGGTCGCCGACGCCGCGCCGCCCATGTTTGACCCGAACAACGTCGATCCGGAGGTGATGGCGGTGCTCAACAGCATCAGGTCGGCGAGTGGCCGTGCGCTGCCTGGTCAACCCGTCGGCATGATGCTGATGCAAAAGCTGGTGGTCGCGGGCATCGTCAAGGCCCAGACCCTCGGCATGCGCGGCACCTTCCTCGCTGGTGAAATGGGCTGCGGAAAAAGCAGCATGGGAGCTGCAATCGCGGAAGTCGGATTCAGAACTGATATGTAAATACCCCTTAATCAACTTTTTCGCACCCGCCGGGCACCTGTACAGCAGGTCGCCTCGCGGGTGCGGGGTGGTCTGGTTGTGCGCGTGCCTGCCGAGGTGGCAAAGGACGTGCATACATGCTTTTTCAAGACGCATTCACAACCTTCGCCGATCGTGTCGCCGCGCTGCCTGACGCATTCCGCACGCAGGTCACGGAGGCGGTTGCCGCTGATCCTAAGCTCCAGGCACGCACGAAGATCGTGGACGTCCTCCATGATCCGAACGTTGGGGCGCCGTTGCTGAAGGAAGCTGCGATGGGATCGTCGGGACGGAACAGCGCGGGCAAGCCGCGCAAGCGCGCGTACACCGCGATCGTTACGGCACCCGGTCACATGATCGGGGATAAGGCCCAGGTCGAGGGCTTCCGCAAAGGCAAGACGCCTGAGCTCCCGCCGTGGTACGGCGAGTGGGCGGATCTCCTGCCGCACTGGAAGCTCGACATCCTGGAAACCCCCTATGATGTCGAGGCGTTCTTCCGGGGAGCCAAGCGTGATCCGCACACGCCGCGTGTCGGCTTTATTGCCAACACCAAGCTCAGCTTGTCGTGTGGCAAGTCGGTCGGCGGTGAAGTGCGCACAAGCCCCTTTGCCCAGCTACGCGCGGCAACCATGCTGGACGCGGTAGAGCGCGAGGGGAATGCGCTGAAAGACCTACGCAAAAAGCGCAAGGCCGAGGCTCAGGTCGAAACAGCCGTCGCAGCCAGCGATGACGAGCAGAGCACCGAGGAGCAGCAGCAGCAGTATCCGCGCGGTGTTTCCGTCCGTACCAAGCGACGTGACGCCCTGTTGCGACAGATTGCCAAGGACGGATCCGCGCAGCCGCTGGTGCGCGAGGGCGTATGCTGCCCGACCTGTGGCCGGCGGCATCTGACCAGGAGCTTGCTGCCATCGACGCCCGCCTCGCTCCGCAAGGACGGACTGGCGAAGGTGTTTTGCGAGTATTGCGCTACCGCGCTTGGCCAGGACACGCGCGAGCAAGACTCAGTGCTTGATCGCAAAATCCCCCTCTTCCGGAGCGAAGCATGGCTGGCACGGGCGGAGCAGCAGGAGCGAGTGGTCGTTGCGACACGCTTCGAAGCCTGCGAAACCGCGTCGGCAGGCGATCCGTGTCGCTGGTTCGGCAACCGCAAGGCGCTTGTCGAGGCCTACCCGCTCACCAAAATCGAAGTCATCGGCACGGAGCCGGTGCTCGATGCAGCGGGACAGCCCGTGCTCTACCGCGACAGCGAGGGACACCCCGTGCTGCAGCGGAACGAGCGCACCGGCGAACTCATCCTAGATGTTTCAGGACAGCCACAGCCTGTGGTCGTGGTCCGCGAGCTTCGGCGCGAAGTGCCACTGTTGGACGACCATGGTCAGCAACGGTATGGCCTGCGCCCGGTCCGCTCGCAGCAAACCACAACTGAGGAGCCCATTCCGTGGGGTGAGCGTCCGCGCTCGAATCCGCGTGTTGCGCTTGGCGTGCTGATTGGGCGGCGGCATCGTGGCGAGGTCGATATCTACCTCGCCGACGAGGTCCACGACTTCAAGGGCGCGACCACCGCGATGGGCCGAGCCTTTGGCTTGATGTTCACTGCGGCGCGGCGTACCGTCGGCCTAACCGGGACGTTGTATGGAGGCTACGCTTCCGACATTTATTACCTGCTCCTGCGCTGCGGCAACAAAGCCGTACGTGAAC
>JALYNE010000238.1 GCA_030773375.1 Pseudomonadota bacterium | reverse complement strand
ATCCCTTACAAGCTGCGCACCACCCGCCGTGCCTTGGCGCGCGCCTCCTCCTCGATCGGAGCCGGGTTCTCGGCATAGCGGCGCGCGAACTCGTTGATGCCGAGCTTCTCATATTGGCCGACATGGACGAGCTCGTGCGCGAAAAGCCCGTGGTTTTTGGAAGCCCCTTCGGTCTTGAAGACGATCACATTGCCAAGCGTCACCGCCCCCTCCCTCACCGGCCAGCGCGCCAGCACCCTGGCGAGCCGGCTCCCAGGTTCAGCCACGGTCCAGCGCGCCTCGTCCAGCACGTCGTCCGGATAATGTTTCCTGAAGCGCCGCTTCAGCCTGTCCGGCACCGGCTGTGTGCCGCTCCTCATCGCTTCGATCCGTCCAAGCCGGATCGCGAGGGCGAGCGCGGCCCCGCTTCCCAAAACATTGTCCCCAGGCTGCTTTTTGTCGGCCGAAGCCAGCCAGTAATCGGCCGCCTTTTCCAGCGTGACGATGCCGGCCTTGCCAAAAGCCGCGCGGGTCTTGGCAACGAAGGGCGGCGGCTCGTCGGCCTCCGAAGCGACATAGACGGCCGCGAACCCGCCGATGGCGACCAGCAGCAACGTACCCAGCAGAGAACCGGCCCGCATCAGTCGTTGCCGCCGCGGAGGTCCCTCGCGTTTTGCTCACCTGATGGAGCATGTGCGGGGCGATCACTCCTTGGTTCGTGCGCAGTGGCGGCCTCGATTGCGAGGTTTTTCGAGCGATCCTCGGGATCCATGCACATTCCTTCCGGGCAAAGTTCGGCGTCGGCGGGAAAACCACCCCATCCGCATTCGCGTTCCGGATCAACGGAGCCAATAACCCGAAGTCTCTCTGCCTCAAGTGACCTGAAATCTCGAAAACGTGCTCGTTCGGCCACAATCAGTCGCCACCGTGATCGAGGTGATAAACTTCGCCCCGAAAAGATGTAGCGTGAACCATCGGCCAGCCTGTTGAATCCGGGCGCTGGCGACGAGAGACACCGGGCTCTCCCCGCGTCCTGCCAATCTGGGGAGGCTCGCATGAGCTATTATCGTCTCTACGTCATGAACCGCAGCAGCGGCCACATCGAGTCCTTCGACGAAATCGAAGCCGCCGACGATGCCGAGGCCGTTCGGCTCGCCGCCCGGCAGGCGGGAACGCAACCGCTGGAGCTCTGGTGTCGAAACCGGAAGGTGCGGCGGTTCGAAACCGAACGCACGCTCACGCGCGCTGGAGAGTAGGTAGCCTCTTCAAAGCTTCAGGAATCCGCCTGAGTTTAGCGGCCCGAGCCGGCGTTTCGGCGCAAGACAAGGGCTCTAATGGCTCACGACTGCGGCGGGTGGCCCTTAGCCGATGAGGCAGTCGCAGCGGTGAAGTCTTGTTTTGCTTGGTCCAGAGATTGCTCCACCTCGTCGTTGCGCTCCGCAACGGCATCTGGAGCACCCGGCCCGAACTTCGCCGTCTGGACGGAGGGAGCCCCGCAAATGTCGGACGGGTGGGGAATGGCTCGGCCGTGCATGAGGTAACCCGCTAAAGCCTGCTCGAGGACGAACTTGGCTCGGTTGAGAGCGTCCTCCTCGTTTGCGCCCTCCGTGATCGCCTCGGGCACATCGGGAAAGCAGGCGCGCACGCTGCCGGTTGCAGTGGGGGTCAGACGGGCGGGATAGGAGAGCATGCGCGATTCCTTTTTGGAAGCACGCGCATACCATATGTTTTTGTTCCGGGCGCCACTCCCTGCGCCGCGCCGGTAGAAACTTCGCAGTCGCTGGCCCGCGGCCAACAAGGCGTCCCTTTGAGCGTTGTCAGCGCAAGTGGCGGTTAACGGGGGCTGTCAAAGGCATTCAGCACTTTCTCAAGAAAATCAGTGCATAAACGGTTCCGCCATTCGTGGCGGCGTGCGTACGGCGAGGTTTGCCGATCACCGCCAGGAGTGGCCCCTCGCGTGGCTTATCGGGGGCGGGGCTGGTGATCCGGGAGGATCGCCGGCCCCGATCGCCGCGGCCCTGAGTTCCTGAGAAACCATACACGATTTCGGCGGAAGCGCGCAGCGCTTCCACCTTGACGGTCTGGCGGTGGTGCCCGCTGATTGCGCCCTCGACAGGCGCCGATTAGAGCCCGCGGGATGACTTTCAGCCGCTATTTGCCGTTCGTCTTCTGGGCTGCCCTTGCGTTCGCGTTCGTCATGGCGGTGCTGCCGATGCCGCCGCGGCTCCCCGGCAATCCTTCTGACAAGATCCAGCACATCCTGGCGTTCAGCGTCCTTGCAGCGCTTGCCGCAGCTGCATATCCGCGTGCGTCCCTGATCCGCATGGGCCTTTGGCTGTCTGCGTTCGGCGCGCTTATCGAGATCGTCCAGACCATCCCCGCCTTGAACCGGGACGGTGATTATGTGGACTGGATCGCCGACACGGCCGCCGCCGCCGTGTTCCTGGGGTTGGCGGCGCTGTTCCGCCGCCGCGCATGATCGGGCAGGCTCCGCCGCCCGCCAGTCTCGCCGGTCAGGACTTTCCCGCCAGCAGCTTATCGACCGTTCCGGTCGTCACCGAATGATAGCCGGGGCGAGCTTGCGCATAGATACGGGTGGCAATCGGGCGCCCCCATTCCCCTTGAGCGTCCAGCGCTTCGAACAAAGGCGCGACGAACTTGCGCCGGCCCATGCTGGTGAGGAAGCGCTCGACTGCGGGCACGGCCGGCTCGTATCGGTTTTGGATGGCAAGCTTCAGCCAGGCGAAAAGGACCTCGCTGTTGCGAATGCCGGATAGGCCGAAGTTCCGCTCGAGCTCCGCCAGCCGCTCGCGGGGAAGGTTGCGCGAAATGCCGTTGAGGAAGCGCAGCCGCTCGGCCGTGTTCCAGCCGTTGAACGGCACTGCGGAGACGGGGGCCCCGGCGGCAAAGGCGCTCACCGCTTGGTCCACCGCGGCGAAAGCTTGCCCCGGCGGCGGCACGGCATTCGAGGGAATGCCGGGCTCGTAAACCCATTGGTCCAGCATCAGCCGCCGTTCCAGCGCCTGATCCCCTTGCAAGAGGTTCTTGCGAAGATCGGCAAGGAAGATCGAGGCCGTCATCGGCCGAAACGCGTTCCGATCGAAATAGGATCGCAGATAAGCGTCCCAGCGCTCGCGCCCGACCGCCTGCTCGAGCGTGCGCAGGAACGCCGCGCCTTTTTCATAGGCAACGTCGTTCAGCCCCTCGTCCGGATTCTTGCCCGAAAGGTCGAGATGGAGCTGCGTTGCCGGTGAGGTCGGGCCGCCCTGCTCCTTGATTGTCCGCTGAAGGTCGTCCCAACCCAGCGCGACCAGCTGCGCCGCGCGCGCCGGCCCGTACATCGCCTCCATGATCCGGCTCTCGAAATAGCTGGTGAAACCCTCGTTCAGCCAGAAATCGGCCCAGGTCGCGTTGGTGACGAGATTGCCCGACCAACTGTGGGCAAGCTCGTGAGCGATCAGCGAGACGAGCGAGCGATCGCCCGCGATCATCGTCGGCGTTAAAAAGGTGAGCCGCGGATTTTCCATGCCGCCGAACGGGAAAGCGGGCGGCAGCACGATCATGTCGTAGCGGCCCCAGCGATACCGACCGTAAAGCGCTTCGGCCGCGGCGACCATCTTCTCGGTGTCGGCGAGCTCGCTGGCCGCCGCCTTCAGCATCGAAGGCTCGGCATAGACGCCCGTCCGTGGCCCCAAAGGCTGGAAGGCGATGTCCCCCGCCGCCAGCGCTATGAGGTAAGGCGCGACCGGCTGCTCCATCCGGAAGCGATAGGCGCGCCGCCCCTCGCCCGCGCTCTCGCCCTTGGGAGTCAGATCCTCGCCGCTCATCACCACCCGGATCGGCTCCGGCACCGTGATCCGCGCCTCCCATGTCTGGCGGATGCCGGGGCTGTCCTGCGTCGGGATCCAGGTCCGGTTGAGGATCGCCTGCCCTTGGCTGAAGAGGAAGGGCTGCTTCTTCCCCGCCGTCTGCTGCGGCGCCAGCCACTGCAGCGCCGCCGCGTCCGGAGCGCTCCGATAGGCGACGCGGATCCGCTCGGCGCCGCGGAGCCGCACCGTCAGCGGCGCACCAAGGTTGGGGTCCGCCGCGCCCACCGTCCATTGCAGCGGCCGCCCGGCTCCCTCCGTCACCGACGCGATCTCGAGGCCCTTCGTGTCGAGCACGATCTCCTCGGCCCCCGGGGCGGCGCGAACGTCCAGCGTCGCCGTGCCCGCCATGCGCTTGGAGTTGAAATCGGCCGCGAGATCGAGCGCCACATGGGTGACCCGCGCCACCTTCGGCCGGGCGAAGCTGTGCACGTCGCGCGCATCGGGTGCTGTCAGCACAGGCGCCACCATCCGCGGCCCCGTTTCCGCCGCCTCGTCAGTCGAGGGCGAGCAGGAAGCGATCAGAAGCGACGCAAAGATGAGCGCGCGGCGCGCGAAGCGAGACAGGAACACCGGGCTACACTCCCAAGAAGCGATCCCCGAGCTAATGACGCCGCACGGCCTCTACAAGGAGTGGCGCCGGCAGCTCGGTCCCTTGTGTGCTGGTCGCCGTTTCTGCCTGGCTTACTCTTCCCCCATCCGCAGAGCAGCGATGAACGCTTCCTGCGGGATCGACACCGAGCCGTATTCGCGCATCCGCTTCTTCCCCTCCTTCTGCTTCTCGAGCAGCTTGCGCTTTCGCGAAATGTCGCCGCCGTAGCATTTTGCGGTGACGTCCTTGCGGAGCGCAGCGATGGTCTCGCGGGCGATGACCTTGCCGCCGATCGCGGCCTGGATCGGAATCTTGAAGAGGTGGCGGGGGATGAGGTCCTTCAGGCGCTCGCACATGTGCCGGCCGCGCGCTTCGGCGGCATCGCGGTGGACGATCATCGAGAGCGCGTCGACCGGTTCGTTGTTGACGAGGATGTTCATCTTGACGAGGTCGCCCTCGCGATAGCCGATCTGGTGATAATCGAAGCTCGCATAGCCGCGCGAGATCGATTTCAGCCGATCGTAAAAATCGAACACCACTTCGTTCAAAGGCAGCTCGTAGGTGAGCTGCGCGCGTCCCGCGACATAGGTCAGGTTCTTCTGCATGCCGCGGCGATCCTGGCAGAGCTTCAGGATCGAACCCAGATATTCGTCGGGCACATAAATCGTCGCTTCGATCCACGGCTCCTCGATCATCTCGATCCGGTTTGGATCGGGCATGTCGGCCGGGTTGTGGAGCTCGATGAGGCTGTTCCCCTGCGGATCGGGATGCGTCAGGTGGATGCGGTAGACGACGCTCGGCGCCGTCGTGATGAGATCGAGATCATATTCCCGCGTCAGGCGCTCTTGGATGATCTCCAGGTGGAGGAGGCCGAGGAAGCCGCAGCGAAAGCCGAAGCCCAAAGCTGCCGACGTTTCCATCTCGAAGCTGAAGCTCGCATCGTTGAGGCGGAGCTTGGCGATCGACTCGCGCAGCTTCTCGAAATCGTTGGCGTCGACCGGAAACAGGCCGCAGAAAACCACCGGCTGGACTTCGCGAAAGCCCGCCAAAGCTTCGGCGGCGGGCCGGCGCGAGTCGGT
>JALYNE010000237.1 GCA_030773375.1 Pseudomonadota bacterium | reverse complement strand
GCTCAGCCCAAGCCACAGACCGACGCTTCCATTGCCTCGCACAGCGTGCCGCACGATCGCATGCGCCTCCGCATCGCCGAGAACATGCTGAACTCGGTGACCCAGGCGCCGCACGTTACTGCCGTCTTTGAAGCGGATTTCAGCGCCATCATCGCGCACCGGAACCGCCACAAGGCCGAGTTCGCGCGGCGCGGCGTCAAACTCACCTACACGGCCTATCTCGTCGCGGCGGCCGCCGACGCAATGAGGGTCGCTCCCGCCATCAACAGCCGCTGGCACGAAGACCGGCTCGAACTCTTCGAGGACATCAACATCGGCGTCGGCACGGCGCTTGGAAACAAGGGCCTGATCGTCCCCGTCCTTCGGCAGGTCCAGAAGCTGAGCCTCGAGGGTGTCGCAGCAGGCCTCGACGCCCTCGTCGAAAAAGCCCGCGCCGAAAAGCTTTCGAGCGCCGACCTAAAGGGCGGCACCTTCACCATCTCAAATCATGGCGTCTCGGGTTCACTGTTCGCGAGCCCGATCATCATAAACCAGCCGCAGTCTGCGATCCTCGGGGTCGGCAAGCTCGAAAAGCGCGTGGTCGTTCGTGAGATCGGCGGGGTGGACACGATCCAGATCCGGCCGATGGCCTACGTCTCGCTCACCATCGACCACCGCGTGGTCGATGGGCACCAGACCAATTTGTGGCTCAGCCGCTTTGTCGAGCTGCTGGAAAGCTGGCCGCTAGACTAGACCCGTTCCCGGTTGGATCGACTGGGAACGGGTCCAGTTTCCTCTTGTTTGCCGTGCTTTCCGAGCCGTCAGGTGATTCCACCGGACTGACAAGCACTCTAGCGCTTCTCCAATCGCGGCTACGGTTGGTTCATCGTAAGAAGATCGTAGCTCGCGACCACCTCGTCCTTCTGGTTGAACACGTAAACCGCCCAGCGGACTTCGCCCATCTCCTCGTTGCGGACGCTCTTCGACTTGACGGTAAGCTCAACGCGCATGCTGTCGCCCGGGTAAAGGGGGGTCAGGAAGCGCAAACCTTCCAGGCCGTAATTGGCGAGCACCGGCCCCGGGGCAGGATCGACGAACAGGCCGGCAGCGAAGCTGAGGATCAGATAGCCATGAGCCACGCGGCCTTCGAAGATCGGGTTGGCCTTGGCCGCTTCCTCGTCCATATGCGCGTAGAACGTGTCGCCGGTGAAGTCGGCGAAATGCTCGATGTCCTGAAGGCTCACGGTCCGGCTCGCGGTTTTGAGCGTGTCGCCGACCGCAAGCTCCGCAATGCGCTTCCGAAACGGGTGGACATCGCTCTCCGCTTTGGGTGCGCCCGGCAGCCATTGGTGGACGATGTTGGAGAGCAGGGCGGGGCTGCCTTGCAGCGCCGTTCGCTGCATGTAGTGGGTCACTCCGCGCACCCCGCCCATTTCCTCGCCGCCCCCCGCGCGGCCGGGGCCGCCATGGACGAGGACGGGGAGGGGAGAGCCGTGCCCGGTCGATTCTTTCCCCGACGTGCGGTCGAGGATCAACATGCGCCCGTGATAGGCACCCGAACCAAGCACGAAATCTTCGGCCACGCGCGGATCGAAGGTGAACAGCGAGAGCGCAAGGCTCCCCATGCCGCGGTTCGCGAGCGCGATCGCGTCATCCAGATCGCGGTAAGGCATGATCGTCGAGACGGGTCCGAACGGCTCGACGTCGTGGACGGCCGGCGAGCCCCAGGGGTCGTCGGAGCGCAAGAGGATCGGCTCGATGAACGAACCATTCCCCCCGACGGGGGAGGCCTCGGGATTTCCAGCCACGATCCTCGCGGACTTCGAAAGCTCAGCCACGGCTTCGCGCACGGATCGCAGTTGATCGCGTGAGGCAAGCGCGCCCATGGTCACGCCTTCCTGTCGTGGATCGCCGATCCTGACCTTCGCGAGGCGGGCCGAAATCGCTTCCTCCACGGCATCGATATGCTCCGCGGCGGCCATGGCGCGCCGGATGGCGGTGCATTTCTGCCCCGCTTTCACCGTCATCTCGCGCACCACTTCCTTCACGAACAGGTCGAATTCGGGTGTGCCCGGCCCCGCATCGGGCCCAAGGATGGAAGCATTCAAGCTGTCGCGTTCGGCGATGAAGCGGACGCTCTCTCGCGCGATCACCGGGTGCGTCTGGAGCTTCATCGCAGTTTGGGCGGATCCGGTGAAGGAAACCACGTCCTGGAGCGTCAAGTGGTCCAAGAGATCGCCGGTCGATCCCATGATGAGCTGCAGCGCGCCGGGGGGAAGGACGTTCGCTTCGATCATGATGCGGAAAGCAGCCTCGGCGAGGTAGCCGGTTGCGGAAGCAGGCTTCACGATTGCTGGAACGCCCGCGAGGATCGTGGGCCCGAGCTTCTCGAGCATTCCCCAAACCGGGAAATTGAAGGCGTTGATGTGAACCGCGACGCCCTGAAGCGACGTGAACACGTGCTGCCCGACGAACGTCCCACCCTTCGACAGCATCTCCATCTGGCCGTCGATCAGGATCCGCTGGTTCGGCAGCTCGCGCCGGCCCTTCGAAGAAAAGGAAAACAGCGTGCCGGCGCCGCCCTCGATGTCGATCCACCCGTCGGTGCGCGTCGCGCCTGTTTCGTAGTTGAGCTCGTACAGTTCCTCCTTGCGTGCCATGATCGCGTTGCCGAGGTCCTTGAGCATCCATGCTCGCTCGTGGAAGGTCATGCGCCGCAGGGCGGGTCCGCCGACGTTGCGCGCGTGATCGAGCATCGCCTTGAAGTCGAGCCCCCGGCTTCCGGTGGTCGCGATCACTTCGCCGGTGACGGCGCTATGAACCTCGGCGAGGCTGCCGGACGCCTGATACCAGCCGTCCTGCGCATAGTTGAGGAGGTTGATCGTTTTCATCTCTCTACTCCGTAGGCAAGCCGTTCGCCGCCAGTTCCTTGGCACGAACGGCTCTGGGACCCTCGATCACCGGCCGGTGAACCTCGGCGTCCGCTTCTCCATGAAGGCACTCACACCTTCGCGATAGTCTTCGCTCATCCCGAGCTCCCGCATGACGTCGCGCTGGAGGTCGAGCTCCTGATCGAGGCTGTGGCCCCAGCTTTCGCGGATCATCCGCTTGATCGCTGCGAGCCCGCGGGTGGGCGCGGCCGCAAAGCGGACGGCAAGCGCGTCCACTTCGCCATCGAGCTGTTCGTCTTCGACCGCTTTCCAGATCAATCCCCACTCGGCGGCCTGTTCGGCGAGCAACGGCTCTGCGGTGAGCGCGAGGCCAAGCGCACGAGCCTGACCGACGAGGCGGGGGAGGACCCAGGTCCCGCCGCTGTCCGGGATGAGGCCGATGCTGGCGAAGGACTGGATGAACTTCGCAGACTTGGCGGCGATCACGATGTCGCAGGCGAGCGCGATATTGGCTCCCGCTCCGGCCGCAACGCCATTGACGCGTGCGATGACCGGCATCGGCAGGCTGATCAATCGGCGGACCAGCGGATTGTAGCGTTGCTCCACCGACTCTCCCAGATCGACGCTCTTGCCGGGCGTAACCGCACGATCGTTCAAGTCCTGACCAGCGCAGAAGCCGCGCCCGGCACCGGTCAGAACCAGCACGCGCGCGGCTCCAAGCTGCGCCAGAGCGTCCGCCACCTCCTCATGCATCTGCACCGTGAAGCTGTTGAGCCTGTCCGGCCGGTTCAGCGTCAAGCGCGCGATCCCGCCCTGCAGCTTGAAGTCGATCGTCTGGTACGCCATGGCGAGCTACTAGACCGGCCGATCGGGAAACCCAAGGAGCATCCGTGGGCGACGACATCGCGAGCAGAGTGGCGCATGGCATGCTGGCTCGCGAGGGCACCGGCCCCGCCTGGGGAGTGGAGATCGAGGAAGCGCGGGAGGGCTATGCGCGGATCCGGATGCGCCTCAAGGCCGAAATGCTGAATGGCCACGGCATGGCCCACGGCGGCATGATCTTCGCGCTTGCCGACACCGCTTTCGCTTACGCCTGCAACAGCCGAAACGTGAAGACCGCCGCCGCGCAGGCCTCGATCGTCTTCCTCGCTGCCGCGCGCGAGGGCGAAATCCTCGTTGCCGAGGCCCAAGAGCTGGCCCTTGTCGGCCGCTCCGGCGTTTACACCGTCAACGTGCGCGGTGAGGACGGCCGGGCCGTTGCCGCCTTTCAGGGCTATTCGCGAGCTCTCGGCGGGGCCATTGTCGAAGAAGGACTACCGGATGACTGAAGCCTTCATTTGCGACGCGGTTCGCACTCCCATCGGCCGCTATGGGGGCAGCTTGGCCCATGTTCGTGCGGACGACCTGGCCGCGATACCGATCCGCGCGCTGATGGAGCGTAACCAGGCGGTCGACTGGAACGATGTGGACGACGTCATCCTGGGCTGCGCGAACCAGGCGGGGGAGGACAACCGCAACCTTGCGCGCATGGCCGGCCTCCTGGCGGGGCTCCCCCACAAATCCGGCGGAGTTACGCTCAACCGGCTCTGCGGCTCCGGAATGGACGCCGTGACCATGGCTGCGCGCGTCATCCGCGGCAGCGAAGCGGATCTCGTCATTGCCGGCGGATCGGAAAGCATGAGCCGCGCGCCCTTCGTGATGGCCAAAGCGACGAGCGCTTTCGACCGCAATGCCGAAATGTACGACACCACGATCGGCTGGCGCTTCGTCAATCCCAAGATGAAAGGGGCTTATGGCGACGACACGATGCCGTCGACCGCCGAGAACGTTGCCCAGGAATGGCAGGTGAGCCGCGAGGATCAGGATGCTTTTGCCGTTCGCAGCCAGGAACGCGCAGCAAGGGCGCAGGACAATGGCCGCTTCGCATCCGAAATCGTCGCCGTCTCGATCCCGCAACGGAAGGGTGATCCGATCCTCGTGAGCCAAGACGAACATCCCCGGAAGACCAGCGTCGAAGCGCTCGGCAAGCTGAAGCCGATCGTCCGCCCGGACGGGACCGTGACTGCCGGCAACGCGTCGGGCGTGAACGATGGCGCTGCCGCGATGATCGTCGCGAGTGAGGCGGCGGCGCGGAGGAACGGCCTCACGCCGCGAGCGCGGATCGTCGGCGGCGCTGTCGCCGGCGTCGAGCCCCGAATCATGGGCATCGGGCCGGCGCCAGCGTCGCAAAAGCTGCTCGATCGTCTCGGGCTCAGGATCGGCGACATGGATGTCGTCGAGATCAACGAAGCCTTCGCTGCCCAGGCGCTTCCTGTACTCCGGGAATTGGGCCTTCCCGACGATGGCGATCACGTGAACCCAAATGGCGGCGCCATCGCGCTCGGGCACCCGCTCGGCATGTCCGGCGCCCGACTTGCCCTGACTGCCACCGAAGAGCTTCACCGCCGCGGTGGCCGCTACGCGCTTTGCGCGATGTGCATCGGCGTCGGGCAGGGCATCGCGATGGTGATCGAGCGCGTTTGAAGGGAGGCATGGATGGAAGACCAGTGGCTGACTCACGCCAAGCGGCTCCAGGCGATCGCGTCCACCGGCCTTCATTTCTGCCGGGATGAATATGATCGGGAGCGGTTCGAGGAGGTCGGCGCGATTGCCAATTCCATGCTGGCCGCGCTCGGCAACGTACCGATCG
>JALYNE010000236.1 GCA_030773375.1 Pseudomonadota bacterium | reverse complement strand
CAGGCGCTCTTCTTTGACACCGCAACGGTTCCCGCCTGAGCGGCTAGGGAACCCGCGTCCCCAAGTGGGCGTTGCTTCGCCAGGTTTTCGTTTCACGCAGGATAAGCAGCGCTCATGGACGATCGGACGCACGTCACAAAGACTGAGGCGCGGGGGGGCACTACGCCCCATATGACGCGCTACATTCTGCCGATTTCGATTGGGCTGGTCGTCATCATTTTCGCCCTTCTCTTGCTACTCTGGCGCTAAGCGCTTACATCGCCGAAACAAAATTGGGCGCGTTTCGTGGCCGCTGGCCGCGAGAGCGGATCTTTCAAGCGTATCTTCCGGGGGATTGATGGCGGGCGAGCAGCCAGCAGTTGCAGTGGATGAGGACGGCCGGGGAATCCCGGTCCCACTCTCCGACAAGGAGTTCAAGGAACAGCTCGCTCAGGTGATCCCGCACCTGCGCGCTTTCGGCCGCTCGCTTTCGGGCAGCCGTGATCTTGCTGATGACCTTGTGCAGGAGACGTTGCTCAAGGCCTGGGCGGCCCGCAAGCGATTCCAGGCGGGCACCAACATGCGCGCATGGACCTTTATCATCCTCCGCAACTTGTTTCTGAGCCAAATGCGCCGCGCTCGCTTCAAAGGCGAGTGGGACGAGCTCACTGCCTCGAAACTGCTCGCGGCACCTGCGAGCCAGGATCGGCATGTGGAACTTGGCGACATGCAGCGCGCGCTGATGCACCTGCCGCAGCCCCAGCGCGAGGCCTTGATCCTGGTCGGCGCGGGTGGCTTCGCCTATGAGGAAGCCGCTGAGATTTGCGGTTGCGCGGTCGGCACGATCAAAAGCCGCGTTGCGCGCGGCCGTGTTGCGCTGGAGGCGCTGCTCACGGAAGGCAAGCTCCCGTCACGGCGAGAGCATGAAACCGACGCGAACAAGTCCGCCTTGCAATCCATCATGAGCGAGGTCGATGACCTTAGCCGCGATCGAGACCCCAGCAACGGCTGAGCCCTCAGGCAAGCTTGGCGAGCAGATGCTCGAACATCTTCAGCGATCTGATCTCTCCGTCCATGGCGAAGGCTTCTCGCAAAGCGTTGCCAACCCCGGCATGAACGGTGGGCGGCGCCACCTTCACGAAGCGCCTCGAGGAAGCATTGACCATGGCTTCTGTTCTCGGATTGATCGTATTCACGTGGGGTAAAACGCCCCGGCAAGGCCGCGGTTGCAATAGTTGCGCCTCCCCAACGGAACTAATCTAGACTGTTGTATGACAGAGACAGACAGTGACCAAAATGTTAACAGCGCGATCGAGCGCGCCAGAAAACACGCGCCTTTTCTGAGGGTTCAGCTTGGCGCGCAGCCTCGGCTCGCCGAATGCCTCGCCGCCGCGCCCATTTGCGAAGCGCTTGATTTGGCAAGAGATGCCGGCCGCGATGTCCCGGATCTGGGCACCGCCCTTCGCCGTGAGCGCGGTGCTCTTGCCCTGACGCTGGCGATCGGTGACCTCGCCGGTCTGCTCGCGCTCGAGCAGGTTACTCAAGAGCTTTCCGATTTTGCTGACCGGGCGCTAGAGCGGGCGCTCACCGCCGCGATTGCCAATCGAACGCCGGACGCGGAACCGCGCGGTTACACGGTGATTGCGCTGGGCAAGCATGGCAGCCGTGAGCTCAATTATTCGTCCGATATCGACCTTATCTTCCTTTTCGATCCGAGGACGCTTCCGCTGAAACCCCGGGAGGAGCCGGGGCAGGGTGCGATCCGCATCGGCCAGCGGCTTCTTGAGCTTCTCCAGAAGCGCGACGCTGAAGGTTATGTTTTCCGCGTGGACCTCCGGCTTCGCCCCTCGCCGGAAGTCACACCGATCGCGCTCCCGGTCGATGCTGCCATATCTTATTACGAGACACACGCTCTTCCCTGGGAACGGGCAGCCTTTATCCGCGCCCGCGTGGTCGCCGGCGACAAGGCGCTCGGTCGCTACTTCCTCGAGGCCATTCACCCGTTTGTTTGGCGCCGTTCGCTCGATTTCGGCGCGATCAGCGAGATTCAGTCGATCACCCGCCGCATCCGCGACCACTATGCGCAAGGGCAGAGCTTCGGGCCCGGCTACGACCTGAAACGCGGTCGCGGTGGAATACGGGAGGTGGAGTTCTTTGCGCAGATCCACCAGCTGATCCACGGTGGGCGGGACCCTGGGCTACGGGGGCCAGCGACGCTGGACGCGCTCGATTCGCTCCGTGCAGCCGGGCTGATTGCACCGGGCGACGCCGAAGCCATGGCGAGGGGATATCGACTGCTGCGCACCATAGAGCACCGGCTGCAGATGGTGGAGGACAGGCAGACCCACAGCCTTCCCGCAGAGGCAGGAGCGCTCGATAACGTTGCGTGTCTTCACGGCCTCGATCGAGGCAAGAGCCTCCTCACCTTGCTCGAGCCACCGGTAGCCGAGATCGCCTCGATCTACGGCGCTCTTGCAGATGGACAGGAAGATGGCCTCCCCGCCGATCCGGACGCTCTCGAGACCCGCCTCAAGGCTGCGGGCTTTGAAGACCCGGCAGCAGGGCGCCTGCGGATCGAAAGCTGGCGGTCGGGAAAAGCACGGACCTTGCGCACCGCCGCCGCTCGGGAAGCGTTTGAAGCGATGCTCCCGGCGCTCGTCGGGGCGTTCGGAGCATCGCCCGACAGCATGCGGGCGATGAACCGGTTTGACGATGTGGTCACAAAGCTTCCGAGCGGGGTGAACTTCTACCGCCTGCTCCAAGCCCAGCCGGAGCTGACGCAGCTCGTCGCAACGGTCCTCAGCCACGCGCCAGCGCTCGCGGAGCAGCTCGGTCGCCGGCCGGAGCTGCTCGACGGCCTGATCGACGCGACTGCGTTCGAGCCGGCGCCGCCGGTCGAGGAGCTCAACTTGGAGTTCGCCCGGTCCGATCGAGCGGGCGAGGATTACCAGCTGGTGCTTGACCGCGTCCGACGCCGCGTCAACGAGCGGCGCTTCGCACTCGGCGTGCAGCTTGTGGTGGGCCACACCGACCCGCTCGAGGTCGCCGCCGGCTATGCCCGTGTTGCCGAGGCGGCAGTCAATGTGCTGGCCGGCGCGACGATCACCGAGTTTGAAAAAGCCCACGGCAGGGTGCCCGGTTCCGAAATGGTGATCCTCGGCCTGGGTCGCCTCGGCGGCGAAGCCTTGACCCACGCGTCGGACCTCGACCTCATCTATCTCTTCACCGGAACGCACGAGGCGCAGTCAGACGGCCCCAAGCCGCTGCGAGCCACGGACTATTTCAATCGACTAGCGCCGCGGATCACGGCCGCGCTCAGCGTTCCGACCGCCGCCGGCAAGCTCTACGATGTCGACACGCGGCTCAGACCTTCCGGAACTGATGGGTTGCTCGCTGTCTCCTCGCCGAGCTTCGCCGCTTATCAGCAGGAGCGCGCCTGGACGTGGGAGCATATGGCGCTGACGCGAGCGCGACCGGTTTACGGATCGAATGAGGCGCGCGCTGCTGTGCGGGCCGTTGTAGAGGCAACCCTCCTCAAGCCGCGCGATCCGGCCAAGCTGCTCGCGGACGCTTCGGCGATGCGGATGGAGATGGCGCTTCACAAGCCTGCCAGTGGGCCCTTCGACATCAAGCTCGGCGACGGGGGCCTTGTAGACCTCGAGTTCGCCATTCACACGCTTCAGCTCCGCTACAGGGTGGGCCTTCACCCTCAACTCGCACGCGCGCTGCAAGCCCTGGTCCGGGAAGAGCTTGTCCCCAGCGACATCATTGATGCGCACTGCCTGTTGAGCCGGATGCTCGTTACCCTTCGGCTCGTCTCGCCCACGTCGGCCGAGCCGCCGGCCGCCTCGCGACCGCTCGTCGCTCGTGCCTGTCGCATGAAGGATTGGGATAGCCTCCTTGCGGCGCACGACGCGGCAAGGCACAGGATCTTCGGATTGTGGCGCGACGTCACGGCCCACCATGGAGACTAGACGATGCTGAGCGAAGGCGATCCGGTACCGGACGTAAAACTTGAAGGTATGAATGGCCAGCCGATAAGCCCCACAGACTTCAGCGGTCAGAAGCTCGTTCTCTATTTCTACCCAAAGGACGATACGTCGGGTTGCACGCGCGAAGCTCAGGACTTCTCGGCGCTTGCGTCCGAATTCGAAAAGGCGGGCACCTGGATCCTGGGTGTTTCGAAGGACGACGTGAAGAAGCATCAGAAGTTCACCGACAAGTATGATCTCAAGGTGCCGCTGGCGACCGACGCGGACGGGTCGGTCTGCGATGCGTTCGGCACCTGGATCGAGAAAGGCATGTACGGGCGAAAATATATGGGAATTGAGCGTGCGACGTTCCTGGTTGGCGCTGACGGAACGATCGAGCGAGTCTGGCGGAACGTCAAAGTGCCGGGTCACGCCGACGAGGTACTGGAAGCAGCGCGGAGTCTGAAGAGCAGGGGAAGCTGAGACGTCCTACCCGCGCTTTATGCCTGCGCGAGCTCCTCTATAACCTGCGGACGTCCTTGGCTTGCAGACGTTCGTGCCGGCCTGCCCATGGCGAGGCGGCATCTGCTTCGCTGTTGAGGTAATTGGGCTTCAGGATTGGCACCTTGTCGTTGCCCTTCTTCGCCGGCGAGAGCTTTTTCAGGTCGAAATCAGCAGTGAAGCTGAGGCCGAGCCGGCCCGGCTGGGACCAACGCACTTGCGCGGCGACGAGCCCACAGCCCGGCAGGTCGAGCTGGACCTCAGCGCCGGAGGGGATTTCCCGCTCGCTTTCGAGAAGGGCGCCCTGTGGCGAGATGTTGCGCAGGCGCACCGGAACGGAGGTGCCCTGCCAGTGCAGCGAGGCCAGCCGGATCAGGCCATGGCGGGGCGCGCGGCTTTGCGCCTGGGCGGCGCCGCTCTTGCTGCGCGAAGCGATCTCCAGCGCATGCTCCGCCGGCACCGGGCGTCCGAAGATGAAACCCTGCACCTGAGAGCAGCCGAGTTCGCGAATGAGCTCCACCTCTTCTGCTGTCTCGGCTCCTTCGGCCGTCGTTTCCATTCCGAGCCCCTCGGCCATGGCAACGATCGCGCGGACCAGCGCGGCGTTGCGGCTGTCGACGGCGGCGGCGCCGCGAATGAACGATTGATCGATCTTGATTTTATCGAAGGGGGCTTTCTTGAGATAGCCGAGGGAGGAATAGCCCGTCCCGAAGTCGTCGAGAACGAGCCGCACACCGATCGCCTTCAGCTTTGCAAAGGTGTCGTCGGTCGCCGCGCTGTCGGCAAGAAAGACGCTTTCGGTGATCTCAAGTTCCAGGCGCGCGGGGTCGAGATGGGCGGAAGCCACCGCATTCATGATCAGCCCGGGCAAGCCGCGGCTGGCAAACTGGATCGGCGAGAGGTTGACGGCGATGCCGATATGGTCGGGCCATTTGGCGGCTTCCGCGCACGCCGTCCGAAGCACCCAGGCGCCGATGCCGGTGATGAGCCCGCATTCCTCGGCAAGCGGAATGAAGTCCGCCGGCATGATGGTGCCGCGGCTGGGATGCTGCCAACGCAGCAACGCTTCGAAGCCAACAAGCTCCTCAGTCACCGTGTTCACCAGCGGCTGAAAGTGCAAAACCAGCTCTTGG
>JALYNE010000235.1 GCA_030773375.1 Pseudomonadota bacterium | reverse complement strand
TAGGCGACGTTCTCGTGCTGACGCTCGTGCGCCACCGTGACCACAATGGCGGCATGATCGTAATTCCAGCGCGCGACCGGGATATGCGCCGCGTCACGGGTGGGAGAGTTTCGCCCCTCGGCGCCGACGAGCAAAGGCGCAGTGATGAGGCGGCTGTCCTCGAGCGCGATCCTCACTCCTGCTGCATCGCGCACGACCTCAGCCGCTCGTGCGGGCATCAGCATGGTGATGTTGTCGGCCGCCATCGCCGTGTCTCGCATTGCGGCGCGAAGGATCCGATTTTCGACCATGATGCCGAGCGGATCGTCGCCTTCCGGTGGCTCGAAGTGGAGGCCGCCCGATGCAAGGCCGTCGCTGACGCGGATCGACTTGATCGGACAGCCCTGTCCCTCCAGCCGTTCGCTGACGCCAATCGCATCGAGCATACGCCAGGACGAGCTCGAGACAGCCGTGGCGCGGCCGTCATATTGCGGCGTCAGGCTGTTCTCAGCGTCCACCGGATCAACCACAATGCTGGTGAGGCCGTGGCGGTCCAGCGCAACCGCCAGAGTAAGACCGACGAGGCCGCCGCCGAGGATGATTACGTCAGCACGCTCCATGGATGCGGCCTAGATCATTTTCGAGCTGCGTGGAAACAGCCAGCGGCTCGTAAAGCGATTCGAGATCCGATTTCCGAGAGCGCCTTCGGCCGCAAAACCGAACCCCGCTGTCGAAAAACCCCTCTGGCCGTCTCTGGCCGGACGAAAACACCCGACGAACGGTGGTACGGGACGGGCCACTGGTTCTTCCGACCATCCGGTGCCGACATGTTGCGGAAAGACGCTCAAGCGATGCAGCCGTGCAACGGCCAGCGCTTGACCGCGGACTCCAGCCGGGGGCATTGTACAGATTGGGATTTTACGGGGCAGGGAAATGGCGAGCGTAGCGGGTGCAGGCCGGCAGGAGCGGGTGGCGCAGTGGCGCCATGGCGTCAAAAAAGGCGTGAAGCGATCGAGCTCGATCGCAATGGGCGCGGCGATGGTGCTCGCAGCCTTGCTGCTGCTGCTGGCCCTCGCAAGCTACAGCCCGACCGATCCGTCGCTCAACACCGCGGCCGCCGGCCCTGTCGAAAACTGGATCGGCGCTCCGGGCGCATTCGCATCAGACCTGCTGCTGAGCCTGTTCGGGCCGGCTGCGGCGCTGCTGCTTCCGCTCATGATCATCATTGGCCTGAGGCTCGCGCGCGGGGCCGAGGTCGGCCGCTGGGGACGTGCCCTTTCGCTGACGTCGGCCGGTATCGTCCTCATCGGAACGGCAGCGGGCCTGTTGGTCGGGAGCGCCGTCAATGGTCTTCCCGCGAGCTGGGGCGGTGCCTTTGGCTTGTCGCTCGCGAAGCTCATTGACCTCGGCATCACCTCGATCGGAGAGCCGGCGGTCGCGGAACCCTTGCGGATCGTGGCCGTGGGTCTTGCCGGGTTTGCTGGGCTGTTCCTCAGCTATCTCGGCTTTGGCCTGCGTGCCGATGAACGCAAGTGGCTGACGACGCGCAGAGAGCGAGCACCGCGCCGCCTCGAGGCCAAAAGGACAGTCGTCGAAGATGACGACCGGTACGACGAGCTCGAGGACGAAGAACTGCCGGAGCGCCCTGCACGTGCGCCAGTGATCACCCAGGCGGAGCCGCCGCGGACGGTTATCAACGATCGCGCGCGCGCCGAGCCGCCGAGGCGGCCTGCGCGTGATCGTCAGCCGTCTCTGGCGCTCGGGGACACTTACAGGCTGCCTTCGCTCGACCTGTTGAACCCGCCGCCGCCACCGACCAGCGGCACGTTGGACAAAGCGAGCCTCGAGCGGAACGCACGCCTGCTCGAGACCGTGCTCGAGGACTTCTCGGTGAAGGGTGAAATCGTCGAGGTGCGCCCGGGGCCGGTCGTGACCATGTACGAGCTCGAACCTGCCAGCGGCATCAAGGCGAGCCGCGTGATCCAACTCGCCGACGACATCGCTCGGAACATGTCGGCGCTTTCCGCGCGCGTCGCGACCATTCCGGGCCGCAGCGTGATCGGCATCGAGCTTCCAAATGCGAAGCGGGAGATGGTGGCGCTTGCCGAGCTGATCGCGAGCGATGCCTTCGAAGATCACAATGCTTCGCTTCCGCTGATCCTGGGCAAGAATATCGCCGGCGACCCCGTGGTCGCCGATCTCGCACCCATGCCGCATCTTCTTGTCGCGGGCACGACCGGCTCGGGTAAGTCGGTGGGCCTGAACTGCATGATCCTTTCTTTGCTTTACCGGCTGACGCCGGAGCAGTGCCGGATGATCATGATCGATCCCAAGATGCTGGAACTGTCGATCTACGACGACATTCCGCACCTTCTCTCGCCGGTCGTGACCGAGCCGCCGAAGGCGATCCGGGCGCTGAAATGGACCGTGGAGCAGATGGAGGAGCGCTACCGCATGATGGCCTCGGTCAGCGTGCGCCAGCTTTCGAGCTTCAATGCGAAGGTGCGAGAGGCGAAGGCGAAGGGCCAGTCGCTCGGCCGGCGAGTCCAGACGGGTTACGATCCGGAGAGCGGCCAGCCGAAGTACGAGATGGAAGAGCTCGAATACGATGTCCTGCCGCAGATCGTGGTGGTGGTCGACGAGCTTGCCGACCTCATGATGACCGCGGGTAAGGAAGTGGAATTCCTGATCCAGCGTCTTGCGCAAAAGGCCCGCGCCGCAGGCATTCACCTGATCATGGCGACGCAGCGTCCTTCGGTTGACGTCATCACCGGTGTCATCAAGGCAAACCTTCCCACCCGGATCAGCTTTGCGGTGACGTCAAAGATCGACAGCCGCACCATTCTTGGCGAGCAGGGTGCCGAGCAGCTCCTCGGCAAGGGCGACATGCTCTACATGCCGGGAGGCAAGCAGATTGCACGAGTCCACGGCCCGTTCGTCAGTGACGAGGAGGTTCGGGCGGTGGCGGATTACTGGCGTTCGCAAGGTGTGCCGGATTACATCCAGGCCGTCACGGAGGAGCCGGAAGACGGCGGCTACATGTTCGAAGGCCAGCCCACGGGCGAGGACGATCCCGATAGCCAGCTCTACCGCAAGGCGGTGCAGATGGTGGCCGAGAGCCAGAAGGCGTCGACCAGCTACATTCAGCGCCAGCTCCGCATTGGCTACAACAATGCCGCGCGTCTGATTGAGCGGATGGAGAAGGAAGGCAAGGTTTCGGCGCCCGACCATGTCGGCCGGCGCGAGGTGCTGGTGGATCCCGAGGGGCACGCAATCTAGCGGGGGGGGGAGCGTCGCCGCCGAGGTGATTGATTTTCAGCTCGGCCCGGCTCGGAAAGCTACTTCTTCTTCTTCCTTCCTTTGCCTTTGCCGTTGCGCTTGCCTCCGCGCTTGCGCTCCCCCTTGGCGCTGGCTGCGGCCTTTCTGACCAAGGGCACCGCCCGGCTCCCCGAATTGCCGACTTCCCGAGGCGGTGCTCGATTTGCGAGCGGCTTCGGGACCGCGAGGACCGGCACAGACGCGTAGGCTGCCGGGCTCTGCGTCCGGAAGAAGTTTCGCACCCGTGTTGAGTCCGTTCCGGACGCTTCACGAATGAGGGCCCCTCCTTCGGTCGCCCCACCGGCCCCAAACAAGCCTGAACGGCAAGGAACCGGCGGGTTCAGTGGGCATTCAAGGCGGGCCCCTTACTTCCCCCCCAAACTGAACAACGGAGACTGTTTCATGAAGCGTTTTACAGCAACGCTCGCTCTTTTCGCTGCGCCGCTGGCAGCGGCGGCTTTCGTCGCTCCAACCGCCCTTTCCGCGCAAGCCGCGTCGCCGCTCGGCCAGGTGTCGGCTCACCTCAAGGCCGTTGACACCATGACGGCGGATTTCGCGCAGACTGGCCGCGGCGGCCAGACCATGACGGGGGCCCTGACGCTGAAGCGGCCCGGCAAGGTCCGCTTCCAGTACCAGAAGGGCGTTCCGCTGCTCATCGTCGGCGACGGCAAAGCTCTGACCATGATCGACTATGAAGTGAAGCAGGTCTCCCGCTGGCCGATCGGCAACTCGCCGCTTTCGGTGCTCCTGAATCCGAACCAGGACCTCTCACGAGTCGCCAAGGTCGTCCGCAACGACAACCAGGTGCTGATGATTTCAGCGCGCGATCCGCGCCGGCCCGAATTCGGCACGATCACCATTGCCTTTGCCAAGGTTCCTACCGCGCCGGCGGGACTGATGCTGCAGGGCTGGAACATGGTCGACGCGCAGAACAACCGATCCAACGTCAGGCTGTCGAACCAGCGCTTCAACGTGCCCGTGGCTGAAACGGCCTTCCGCTATGTCGATCCCCGCAAGCGCGGGCCGAGGGGCTGACGCTTGGCTCACCCGGCCTGATCGAAGCGCGATTTCAGCGCTGAAAAGGTTAACGCCATTCATCGGCACGACAGGATCGAATCGCTATAGCGAGGCTTGCAATCGCAAGTCTCCGTGTCGGGTTTTCCCCCTGTTACCCGCCCCGGACCTTGTGATTGACCTCGCGTAACAAAACGCTTGGTCGGCCCCCGCTCCACGCCCCCGGAGCGGGGGCCCTTTCGTTCCGGCTCCGCAGGTCGACAGCCGCAAGAGCCCCGGCTAAATCCTCGCCATGTCCTCGAACCTGAAGATTGCTTCCTGGAACATCAACTCGGTGCGTGCGCGCCTCGAGATCGTCGAGAAGTTCCTCGTCGAGGAGCAGGCCGACCTGTTGTGCCTCCAGGAAACCAAGGTTTGCGACGAAGACTTTCCTCGGAGCCTGTTCCACCGCCTTGGCTACGAGCACCTGATCCTTTGCGGACAGCGCATGCACCATGGCGTCGCGATCCTCAGCAAGATCCGAATGCACGAGGATGACCGCTTCGACTGGCAGGCCAATGGAGAAGCCCGGCATGTGGGTGTCCGCCTCGATTGCGGGATCAGGATTGAAAATGTCTACGTACCGGCCGGCGGAGACGTGCCCGACCGGAACCAGAATCCCAAATTCGGGCAGAAGCTCGATTTTATCGAGCGGATGACACGCTGGTCCGATCAATGCGACCGGCCGACGATCCTCGTGGGGGACTTCAACGTCGCACCGCTCGAATGCGATGTCTGGAGCCACAAGCAGCTCCTCAATGTGGTGAGCCATACGCCGATCGAAGTCGAGGCACTGACGAAGCTCCAGGAGAGCAACGAGTGGATTGACCTCGCGCGCCACTTTCACCCGGCGCCCGGGCGGCTCTTCACCTGGTGGAGCTACCGCTCGCCCGACTGGACAAAGAACGACAGAGGACGCCGACTTGACCATATGTGGGCCACAAAGGACGTGGCGGAGCTCGCGGTGCGCCATCACGTTTACGAGCCGATCCGGGGCTGGACCCGCCCCTCGGACCATGTCCCGCTCGTCACCGAGTTCGCCGTTTGAGCCTCGGGCGTGACGTTGCCCGCGCCGTTGATGCGCTGCGGCGGGGCTGGCCCGTCGAAATTGACGGCACGAGCTTCCTGGCGATCGAAACCGCGGATGATGCGGGTCTGGCCGAATTCGATGCCGGCGCGCCCGCCGACATCCTGATCTCCGGCAATCGGGCGGCGACACTGAAGCTCGCCAACCAAAGGGATGGGGTTCCGAC
>JALYNE010000234.1 GCA_030773375.1 Pseudomonadota bacterium | reverse complement strand
GCTGATTCCGGTGCCGCCATCTTGGTGGCTGGGGTCTTTTTTAGGCCAGTGCTACCTCGCGCAAAGAAGCGAATCCGGCGATTGTGCCTCCAAGGCCCACCCCCGACGACCAGCTACAAGTAACCCTTCAAGAGCGTGTTCCAGGTCCACGGGGTTGATGCGGATGGCGGGAGGGTGCTGCGCCAGCGGCTGACGCGCGTAGAAGGATGACGTCGCCTCGAAGTCCCTCGACGGCAAGTTCGGTGTGGATTGATCCATGCGCAATCCCTTCATCCGCCATTCTTCGCCGGTTGTCCCGATGTCCGCAATGGGGTCGAACTCGGACGTTCGCGACAGCGGCCTCCCAATGTCCGCAACGGGTGGAAAGCAGACATTGAACGGCAGCACGCTTCGACGGCAACGGGGCAGTAGACTGCACGCTTACCGCGGCTTGGTATCAAGCTCCCTTATGTAGCGTGAGATGTTCGGCTGCTGGCTCGGAGCCCCGTAGACTACGCCTGATGGGTAATACTCAGCCTCCAACTGGACGTCGGCGGCAACTGAGTCATCCCAAACATGAGCAATGAAGGCGAGCATCATGTCCATGCCGGATGAGACCCCGGCTGCCGACCAGACGCTGCCATCCCGCACGACCCGCTCCTCTTCCACCGTAATACTTGGATCCTCACGCAAGTGATCGAGGAAGGCCCAATGAGTAACGGCCTTGCGTCCGTTGAAGAGCCCCGCAGCCTGCATCAGGTAACTTCCCGTGCAAACGGAGAGGACGTTCGTGCACTCCGCTCCGCAACGGCGAAGGTAATTCAGAACCGATGGATTCCGCATGGCCTCCCGGGCGCCCGATCCACCCGGAACGACGAGGACATCGGGGATCGGCGCTCTCTCGAAGTGAAAATCCGCCAAGAATCGCATCCCATGTTCGCCCGTCGGCTCCATGCTATTTAGCGATGTCAATTTCGGGGGCAGGCAATGCCCGCGCGCGGCGAGGATGCCGACCATTTCCCAAGGGCCGACAAGATCTAATTCTTCAACCCGCTCAAAGACGGCGAAGTGAAACTGCATGTAGCCCTTCCTAGCTTTGAATACGCCTGAGAATCCGCCAATCCAAATCGGGTATGATCCATCGCAGACTCGTCGTCGAGTGTCCGCTTTGGGTCGAAGTCGGACCTTCCGCTGAATGTCTCAAACGGGTGGAAAGCGGACATTGCTATGCCTAATCTTCGGACGATGAAAACAGCCTACTTCCCGCTCGTCGTCGCGGCCTTACTGGGGTCTGCTTGTGGCGGGTCCGTCAGTGAAAGGCGCGAGACGATAGACGCAGACACTCTGACTTCAGAACTGGCCATAGGCGGTGGAGCTAAAGCGGTGATCGAGAGAGCTTATACGGGAGGGGCGACGGGGGACACCTTGCACAAGGCTTGGATTTGTCAGGCTAGCCTTGCCGATTGTCAGCTTCAAGCTACGGTCGACACACACGATGGGCCGCCGCCGATCTGGAGAACAACGCCATCCGGATTGGAGCTGATGATTGGTCCTAACGACGTAATCTGGGACTTCAGCAACTTCTCCTATCTACCCGGAGGCAATGGCGTGCGCATCCGGGTTTTCGAGAGAGCAGGCTGAACGTCCGCAATGGGTGGAAAGTGGACATACCGGTCACCATTCTGAAAGCCCCATCGGCGGCTCCGGGACGATTGTAAGCGTTGACCAATCGGGAGCCACGCTGCTGAGGCTTTCCCAGCGAATAAACTCCACCGCGAGAAGCCGATCGTTCTGGTCCATGTTCACCAGCACGGACATCGCGCCACCATCGGCAGCACGCATTTTTCCCTCGAACGGCAAGTTATGGTGACCTCGGTACTCGGGCCGTTCGTATCCGGGCAAATCGACGAGAAGGAAGTCTCCATCGGGCGTGACCCGCGCGATCTGGAGGTCGTGGCGGAGGCGCTCACCGTTCTTCGCTGGTAGCTTCTCAGCCACGCCTTCGAGGAGGTCCGCTCGTATTGGGAAAACGGTCGGGAGCGAAGTTCGTCCATGTGCCTCTGGTGGACCTCTCCTGAGTGCCGTGTCCATCATTCTACGAGTGTCGGCAATGGGTGGTACCCGGTGCCCAATGTTGTCCGAACCACGGATGAGCCATTCCACACATGGGCGACGAAGCACCTTCTCCGTTGAGCGCTTAAATGCCTGCAATGGGTCGAAAGCAGCCCCGTGGGTGAGACAGCCGCCTAGCTCGAAAGAACGGAGCCGAGTGCAAGTACGAAGAACAAGAGGAAAATCACTCCCATTGCGGTCATGCCCATCCAGAAGACGAATGGCTTCTGATCGGGGGTCACCCGCCCCCAAGGAGTGAGCCACCTCCTGCGCTTGATTGAGAGGACAAGGCTCACAGCCAGGAAAGCCGTGACCAAGGAGAAGAATATCTTTACCCAGAAAGGTGTCATCAAGGCTTCTCCCGCCGCCACCAGCGGCCACAGTGTAGGCACCGTGCGCCTTCGCGGTGGCGGCTTCGGGCGGCCGGCGCCATCGGGAACTTCGGAAGCTCCATCAGGTCCAACCAGGTAGCGGGTAGCGGCCCGAGGAGACGCGAAGCCAAGCCGTGAGCGGTACTGAGATCATCAGGACTTAAAAGGCGAAATCGGACCTGCTCCGCGCCTACGGCGTGCCGATGGTGCCGATCCCGAACGCTGCGCGCGAGGACTGTCGGTTCCTCGTGAGCTGGAGGGGCTTAGCGACTCTCCCCGAGGGTGGAGTCCGGACGTGCTTCGGCACTACTCTCGGGCCAAGGCACTTTGGGCTTCGGCCCTAGACTCGTTCCCGGTTAGTTTGAACCGGGAACGGGTCCTGTTTCCTTTGTTTGCCGCGCTTTCCGAGCCGTCAGGTGATTCCACCTGACTGACAAGCACTCTAACGCCGGCCTTCCGGAACGCGCGCTCGTGCGGCCGTGGCTTCCGGCGGGTGACCGAAACCGGAGCCTGATCTGTGCCCCCGGTTAGTAGCCCCGGTGGTGGCGGAAGCGCCGGTGATGGCGGAAGCCGAAGCCCGGATGGTGTCTGACAAAGTCGGGATGGTGGCCAAAGCCAAAGCCCGGGTGGTGCCGGAAACCGAAGCCTGATCCGTGGCCAACTCCGAAACCCGACCCGAAGCCGAAGCCCGATCCAAAGCCGAAGCCCGATCCGAAGCCGAAGCCCGATCCGAAGCCCGAGCCGTGCCCGAAACCGAAGCGAGGATCGTGGCGGAAGTCGAAACCGGGGTGGTGCCTAAAACCAAAGCCGGGGTGATGGCGGAAGCCGAAGCCCGGGTGGTGCTTGAATCCAAACCCTGGATGGTGGCCGCCGAAGCCCGGGTGGTGCTTGAATCCAAAGCCCGGATGGTGGCCGCTGAAATCATGTTGGGCCTGGGCGGCGGCAGACGCGAACAGCATCGAAGCTGCTACGGCTAACGCTAGTCTCATGACGCTGGCTCCTTCAGTGCTGGAGAGGGGCGCGTGCAAGGGCGCTGGTCCCCGCCAGCGGAACAACCTCTGATCATTCCCGAGGTTCCTCGGAAGCAGAAAAAAAGCCTGTTGGCGAATAAGTTACGGGCCTCAAATCTCCACTCCTGGCTCCGCAGCCCGGCGCAGGTCGCCGATTGAAAAGCACCGCCTCAGTCGAGCTCGCGCGCCTGGTCCAGGGCGGTCGTCCGGGCGATCTTTCCTCGGTCCGCGCTCCCTCGAGAGGACCTCGGCGAGGTGGAGCGCCTGATCGAGTCGATGGGCGGCGACATTGGGCTCCAAGGACTCGACAACGGCCTTGTTCTTCTTGGAAGTAACGCTCATTCGACAACGATCTCGCCGGTCATCCCGAGCGGCGTATGGAGGGTGTGGGTGCATCTCACCTTATAGCGCCCCGCCCTCGGCACCAGCGCGATCTCGCGGCTCTCACGCCCTTTGAGGTCGATGCGCCCGTCCCCAATCGCCGGCCGGTCCGCAGACCGCACGGTTGCGGCAGCGAAAAATTCCCGGGCGGTGAAGTCGTGGCCGCCGCCGCTCTTGTTGACGAGGTGGAGCCGCACCGGCTGACCAGCCCTGAGCCGGATCGCCCGGGGGCCATATTTGAAGCTGGACATGGTAATCTCTACGCGCGGCGCCCGGCTCCAGTCGGGGGCCTGGGCCGCCGCTGGCGAGGCCATGAGCAGGGGCAGCAGCAGGAAAAGGCGAATCATTGCAGCCATTGCTATCCAGCATGAGAGGTTGCGGGACCAATCCGACATCATGATCAACCCGTTGACGCGCTGAGCACCGCCGTGTTCCTTTGATGCGCAATACCGAAAAAGGTTCCTGCGGAGAGGCTTGTAGAAGCTCTGGGAAGGTCACACAGGCATCGAAGAGGCCAACAACAGAGTTGGAGCGACCATTGAGAGGTCTGCTCTCTGTTCCGCTTCCAGAGCCAGTGGAGGCTCACATGGGTGCTGTCAGTCTAATCGAAATTCGTCTCTGAACGGCGCAGCGATGGCTTTGTGATGCAGCTCTCAGGCCATGATGTTTTGCCACTCGGCAAGGGCTGCCGAGCAGCGTTCTCTGTAGGTTTATCGGTCGATGAGGTGGCGTTCCTGGCTGAAGTGGTTGTGCATGCTGGCGTGGACGGAGGCGAACTTCTGCAGCGTCTTCATTCGCCTGAACCGCGACATTGCTCGCTCCCGTCGGAACGGCAGATGGCTGTTCTCCACCCTCTTGTTCGCCGAGCGAGGACGGGGAGCAGCAGGCTCTGCGGCCGAGGACATTCCGAGAAGGGAGGCGGGCCGGTATAGCTGCTGGCCGAAAAGCGCCAAATCTGGGCTACTGCACCGCCCCCCGAAGGGCCGCTATGAAGGCCGGATGAGTCCTGGTCGCCCGGCACGATGGGCCGCCTCCGGCAGCTCCGCCAGTGCCAGTGCCGCCAGCGGCACCAGTTCCGCCACCGCCGCCACTCTGGCTGCCGGACGTTGGCGCGGATGCGCAAAGGAGCGCTGCTACCGACGCCGGCACGCGGACCGCGTTAGGAATGGTTGCCGCACCGATTCCGGCCTCGGAAGCTATCTGAGCTCTGATGCCGGTGAGGTCTACCGTCACCAATGCACCTGTGCTTGTACCCGCGCCTGCGCCAGCCGTGCCCGTGCCGCCTGTGCCGGTTGTGCCTGTCTGACCTGTGGCCGTCGTGCCACCGCCCGACGCACCTGTGCCGGTCGTGCCAGTGCCCGTAGTGCCGGTGCCCGTGGTGCCGGTGGTGCCGGTGCCACCCGCGCCGGCCGTGCCTGTGCCTCCTGTCTGACCGCTACCAGTGCGGCCGGTACCCGCGCCTGCGCCAGCCGTGCCCGTGCCGCCTGTGCCGGTTGTGCCTGTCTGACCTGTGGCCGTCGTCCCGCCACCCGACGCACCTGTGCCGGCCGTGCCCGTGGTGCCGGTACCGGTAGTGCCGGTGCCGGTGGTGCCGGTGCCACCCGCGCCGGCCGTGCCTGCGCCTCCTGCCTGACCGCTACCGGTGCGGCCGGCACCCGCGCCTGTGCCAGTCGTGCTGGTGCCCGCCGCACCTGTTCCCGTGCCACCCGAGCCAGTGCCACCCGTCCCAGTCGCCCTATCGCTTGTTCCGGTCGT
>JALYNE010000233.1 GCA_030773375.1 Pseudomonadota bacterium | reverse complement strand
CCCTTGCTGCTGAACCACGTCGCAAACGGACGCACGTCGCTGCAGCGGGTGGTCGATCTCACCTCAGCGGGCGCGCAACGCATCTTCGGGATCGTGGGCAAAGGCCGGATCGCCGCCGGCTACGACGCCGACTTCACGGTCGTTGACCTCAAGGCAGAGTGGACCATCGAGGAGAGCTGGCTCGCTTCACGCTGCGGCTGGTCGCCGTTTACCGGCATGCGCCTCACCGGGAAACCGCTTGGAACGATCGTCCGCGGCCGGCGGGTAATGTGGGATGGAACGCTTGCCAACGCGGCTGAAGGGCGGCCGGTGCGGTTTGAAAGCTTGGATTTCGCCTGACCGGCGGGCGCTGCTCGCTGCACTTGCCCTCCTCGCCGGCTGCGGCGAGGAGGAAAGGCCCACCGTGCCCGAAAACAAGCGGTCGCAGCCTGTCGTGGCGAAGGCCGCGCCGCCTCCCCCACGGCCTGTCCAGGCCCGCCCGCAGGAGCCTCCCGCCGCGGGACAGGGTGCGGCGGAGCTGGTGAAGGCCTATTATTCCCTGATCGGAGCTCGCAAGTTCAGCGATGCCTATCGCCTGCGGGAGCCGGCGGAAGGGGCGGCGAGCGAAGCCGAGTTCGAAGCCAATTTCGAGAAGTTTGCGGAGCATCGGGTGACCGTGGGCTCCGCTTCGAGGATCGCCGAAGCAGGCGGCTGGCTTTATGTTGAAGTCCCGGTGCACATGTATGGGCGAATGAAATCGGGCGCTCCGTTTGGAAGCGCCGGAACGTTGACACTGAGGCGCCGCAAAGCGGAACCGAACGCCTCCTGGCGTATCTACAGCAATCGGTGATGCCTCGATGCAACAAGTGGAGGTCATATGCTGAGACTGATGCTTTCAACCGGATTGGCCATGGCGATCGCGCTGGCCGGCTGTGACGGGGGCGGCGCCGAAACCAAGACCAAAAGCGTCGCAGCCAGCAGCCCGTACCTGGAACAGCTGAAGGCGCTGAGCCCGATGAACCGTGGCCTGGCCCTTCGCCGCGCGGTTCAGGACACCGACCAAGCCTGCAAGCGGGTCGTCACTTCGGGCTATCAGGAGCAATACAAGAACATGTCGGTTTGGAACTTGCGCTGCACCGATGGCGAATATGCGCTGTTCATCGCGCCGAGTGGAGACGTTCAGGTGAGAAGCTGCGCCGACGTCAAGGCACTGGGCCTGCTGGAGTGCCGGTTCGCAGAAGCGGGCCCCGCGAAGAGCTAAAGTGCTTTCAAGTCAGGTGGAATCACCTGACGGCTCGGAAAGCACGGCAACAAGCAAACTGGACCCGTTCCCGGTTCAATCCAACCGGGAACGAGTTTAGAAGTTCAACAAAGCCGCTCGAGCCATTTTGCACGGTGGCGGCTGCTGCCGCCACTTACGCTTCTACTCGCTCTTGGTCTTCGCCTGCCCTTCGCGCCCGGCCGTTGCTGGAGCGCCTTCGCCCATCACCCGCCCTTCGGGTTGCTTGCCAGCTTGCTGCTCCGTCAGAACCGGTTCGTTCTCGCCCTTGTCACCCGCAGCGCCCTGGTCGCCGGCTTCGGCCGCTGCCCTGGCCGGATCGGCAGCGGCAGCCGGCGGCTGCGGTAGCGGCAGGTTGCTGCCCTGGGCGTTCATGTAGGCAAGGAGGTTGGCCCGGTCCTCGGGTTTGGAGAGCCCGGCGAAGGTCATCTTGGTTCCCGGCGCGAAGCCCTTGGGAGACTTCAGCCACTGGCTCATCGTCTCCCAATCCCAAGTTCCGCCCTTCGATTTGAGCGCGTCGGAATATGCAAAACCCGGCCGGCTCGCCACCGGCTGACCCATGATGCCATGGAGGTTGGGGCCGAGGCCGTTCGGCCCGCCCGGAGTGATGGTGTGGCAGGCGGCGCATTTCTTGAACACGCCCTCGCCTTTGCCTGGATCGGCGCCCGCCAGGAACATCGCGATCGGCTGCTCGGCGTCGCTTCCGCCCTCTCCTTCCACCTCGACGCCTTCGATCGGATAGCCCATCTTCTCGGGACGCTCGGCATGGAAAATCTCTCCGGTGACGATCGAGGCGCCCAGCGCGACGATGCCCGCGCCGAGCACCCAGCCCGCAATCGTGTTCATCCGATCGTCCATGCCGCCTCAATTCCTCCGAAGAAGCGCAGCCGCTAGACAGGCGCGCCTGGTGAATGAATTCGGCGCTCCCTTTAGGCGCGGCCGTGGCTTCGGGCAAGCGGCTGAGGCGCCTCCAGCCAGCGGGAAAGCAGGGTGTGCGCGATGGCAAAATGCGGCGGGGCGAGGAAGGGAGCGTCGGGGCGACCCGCGAGCGCCGCCTCAACGCCCGCGCGGTCGGCCCAGATTGCGTCTTCGAGCTCCGTCCTGTCGATGACGAGTTCGTCGCTTTCGGCTTCGGCAAGGCAGGCAAGCATCAGCTGTCCCGGAAACGGCCAGGGCTGGCTTGCCAGATAACGAACATTTCTGACCCTTATGCCCGCTTCTTCGCGCAATTCGCGGGCAACGGCTTCCTCCACCGATTCGCCGGGCTCCACGAAGCCCGCAAGGGCCGAATAGCGCCCAGGCGGGTACTGGGGCTGGCGTCCGAGAAGGACTCGGTCGTCATTCTCGGCCAGCATGATCACGACGGGATCGACCCGGGGGAAATGCTCGCCGCCGCAGCGTGGGCACTTCCTGCCCCAACCAGCGCGGTGAACCGACGTCGCCCCGCCGCACCTGGCGCAAAAGCCGTGCCGCCCGTGCCACTCAATGAGCGTGCGGGCCGTGCCCCACAAAGCTGCGTCTTCGGCCGACATGCTGGCGAGAAGAGCAAAGGCGCTCCACGGCCGCTGGCTGGCCTGCTCGAGCGGGACGAGCGGCGAGAAGAGCGGGCCTTGCCTTGCGAGACCAAGGAAGATCAGCTGCGACAGATCCGGGAAGGCCGGCATCGGTGCCCAGATCAGTTGCCCCTCCTCATCAAGCTGCGGGTCGAGGCCGGCAAGGCTCAGCAGATGCGCTTCAGATCTCCGGGCAAGCTCGGCAATCCGTTCGGGCAGCAGCCGGAGATTGTCGGCTCGGTCGAGGCTGCTGCCGGTAAAACCGATCGAATCCCTTTTCACCCCCTCACCCTCCCGCTTCGGTGGAGCGTGAGGGGATTGCTGAACGCTCTTCGGACCAGACCATGGCTGTTGCGGCAGCTTTGGCGAAAACGGTAGGAAGGCCTGCTTCGCTCAGCCGCTCGATCGGCCACCAGATGCCCTCCGGGGACCTGTCGGCCTCGGCGCAACGCAAGCGGAGCTTCAGTGCGAAGTGCGTGAAGACGTGGTTGACCGAGCCTACCTCCTTCCAATCGGCCGAGGCCGGCGCGGCGTCTGCCCCACTCTCGGCGGACCAGGAACCGGTGGGAAGCGCCAGCATCCCCCCGAGCAGGCCTTTTTCGGGGCGGCGCACGAGCAGGACCTCGCCGCGATGCTCCAGCCAATAAGCGATCCCTTCCCTTCGCGGCTTGGCCCCTTTGAAGGGCTTCACGGGGAAACGTTCCGGCGTGCCGCTGGCGCGAGCGGCGCAGCAATCGGCAAGAGGGCAAATGCCACACTTGGCAGCGCGGGGGGTGCAGATACGCGCCCCAAGATCCATCATCGCCTGCGCGAAGTCTCCGCATTCTCGCTCGGGAGTTATGCCGTTGGCGAGGGCGTAGATTTTGGCACGGCCCCCCGGCAGCGGCTCTTCAACCGCAAAAAGACGGGCGACGACCCGCTCGACATTGCCGTCCACCACCACCGCCCGCCGATCAAAGGCAATGGCAGCGATGGCCGCGGCCGTGTAGCGACCGATGCCGGGCAGCTTCAGAAGATCGGGCTCGTTTTCGGGGAAGCAGCCACCATGGTCCCGGGCGACTGCGCGTGCGCAAGCGAGGAGGTTGCGCGCCCTTGCATAATAACCGAGCCCCGCCCAGGCGGCCATGACATCCGAATCGGCGGCGGCGGCGAGCGCTTCAACCGTTGGCCAGCGGGCCGTGAACGTCTCGAAATAGGGACGAACGGCGGCGACGGTGGTCTGCTGGAGCATCACTTCGGACAGCCAGACGCGGTAAGGCTCCGGAGTGCCGCGCCCGGCCGAGCGCCAGGGAAGCGCCCTCTTATCCACAGCATACCAGCTAAGAAGCGCATTTGATGCATCGACTGACATGGCCGGCCTATGCCATGCTGCGGCCGATGGCGAAATCGGGCGGGCAGAAGAAAAAGGCGGCGGAGGAGCCGAAGCGTGCGCTTCGCGCGCGCGCCGTTTCCGACATGCTGCCGGAGATTGGCGGGGCCGCTTTCCGCCGCTTCGGCTTTGTTCAATCATCGATCGTCAGCCGCTGGCGCGAAATTGTCGGCGATCGCTATGCCGCCGTTTCCTCTCCCGAATCGATCCGTTTCCCGCCGGGCAAGCGCTCCCAAGGTGTGCTGACGCTCGTCGTGGAAGGCGCCCACGCGCCGATGATGCAGCACGTTACGCCGGTGATCGTGGAGCGGGTCAATCGCTTCTTCGGCTACGCTGCCGTCGCGCGCGTCCTATTCAGGCAAGGCGTGGTTCAGCTTGCCAAGGCGAAGGCCCGCGTCGCGCCCCCTTCGCTCAGGGCAATACCCGCGGAATTGGGCGAAAGCCTGCGCGAGATCGCCGACCCGGAGCTGCGCACCGTGCTCGAAGCGCTTGCACGCGGCGTCGCAGCAAGCGAAGAGCGGCCGCCTCAAGTGATGACGATCCCGATCGTCGGCAAGATAAGAGGGTAACAGATGAAAGCATCGATCGGCACTGCTGCGCTCGGCCTGGCGCTTCTGCTTGCGGGCTGCGGCGGCGATAGCGGCGGCACGGAGGCTGGCAACGCCACCGCTACGGCTGCCGGCGCTCCCGTGGCGAGTGTTCCCGCGCCGAATGGCGGGAACTGGCTCGAAGTCGTTCAGGAAACGCCGGAGGGCGGCTATCGGATGGGCAATCCTAATGCCCCAGTGAAGCTGGTTGAATATGCTTCGATCAGCTGCAGCCACTGCGCCGAGTTTGAAGAAGAGGCGGGCGAGCCGCTCAGGAACAACTTTGTGCGCACGGGGCAGGTTAGTTGGGAATATCGCCCGTTCATGATCTTCCCTACTGATCCCGGCATTTTCATGCTGCTACGCTGCCGAGGCGCTGGCCCCTTCTTCCAGCTGACGGGGCAGCTATACACCAACCAGAAAAATTGGTTGGGAAGTCTGCAACAGCTTTCGCCAGCCCAGCAACAGCAACTCGGCGGTTTGCCTCCTCAGCAGCAGATCCCGGCGCTCGTCAAGGCCACCGGTGTCGACCAGTTCTTCCGCCAGCGTGGCATGCCGGAGGGGAGCATCAATTCGTGCCTCGCAGACCAGCAATCTCTGCAGCGGCTGATGGCGATCACGACAGCCGGGGCAAACGAATATAAAGTCACTGGCACGCCCTCCTTTTTCATCAACGGCGCAGCTGTTGAGCTGAGCAACGGCGCCATTTGGCCGCAGCTGGAGCCCAAGCTCAGGCAAGCGGTCGGCGGATGAAGCCGCGGCTGTTGCTGGGCCTTGCGGTGGCGGCGCTGGGCGCGAGCCTGGCGCTTACCGCCGCTCCGGCAAGAAAGGCTCCGGCAGCCA
>JALYNE010000232.1 GCA_030773375.1 Pseudomonadota bacterium | reverse complement strand
CACCGATGATCAGCAGCCGCCTCAGCGTGCGCTCACCCATTTTCGATGTGGCCCCGAGCCTCTGCTTGCCGCCGGTCGATCTCTGGAGCGGTGTCAGACCCAACCAGGCGGCGAAGTCGCGGCCCTTTCGGAAGGTCTCCGGCGGCGGCGCCAAAGCAAGCAGCGCGGCGGCATTGATCGATCCAACACCCGGAATCGTCATCAGCCGCCGCCCCGTCTCATCCTCTTTCACGCGCTGGGCGATCTCGCACTCAAGCTCGTCGATCCGTCGGTCGAGATCCCGAAGGCTGTCGATCAGCACCATCAACGCACTCCGCGCGCCCTGCGGCAGCGGAAAAAGAGGATCCTCGAGACCGGCGATGAGACCGGCCACATGCCCCAACCCCTTGGGTGCCACCCATCCGAACTCCGCCAACTGGCCACGCAAGGAATTGACGATCTGCGTGCGTTTCCGGACCAGCAGATCACGAGCGCGGAAGATAGCCGCGCTTGCTTGGTTCTCCTCCCTCTTCAACGGCACGAAGCGGATGCTCGGACGCTGCGCCGCCTCGCAGATTGATGTGGATCCCTAAGCGGCTTCCGGGGGAAGCCGCGCCACATCAATCCTCGGCATCGGCCGCATCATTCTTCTGTCGCTTCACGAATGGCTTCACATAGCTCGGCGGGATCAGTCGGACCTCGTGGCCGAGCTTCTGGATCTCGCGTGCCCAGTAATGCGCGCTGCCGCATGCCTCCATCGCTACCAGGCACCGGGCCTGGGATGCGAAGAAGCTGATCACCTTTGACCGCGTGAGCCGCTTCTTGAATAGCGCAGTGCCGGCCCCATCAGCACCGTGAACCTGAAAAACCTGCTTTGCCAGATCCAGCCCGATTGTAGTAACTTCACCCATGGACGCCTCCTCAAGTGGTAGTTTGACACTCCACATTGGCACATAGATGCCGTCGGGGGGCGTCCACCCCATCACCTGACTGGCAAGCACTCTAGAAGCGTCGCTTTCAGGTGAGCCGAAAAGCTGTTGAGGCAGAAGCGAGCGGCGGCGAAGGCCTCACACGAACAGGTCAGGCTGCCAGTCAGCTCGACCGGCGAGGCGCCCAATCCAGATCGCTGACGCCGATCCACCCGTAGATGTAATTCGCGTAGAACAGCCCGAACAAGAGGCTCGCTACGATCGTGGCGTTGAGGGCCGCCTTGCCAAAGCTGAAGCGATGAGGGGCGCTTTCGGCGTGGCCCGGCAGGCGCTCGACACCGCTTTCCTCATCCGTACGGACGCCGAACGGTATGACCAGGAAGAAGCTCATCACCCAGAAAAGCAGGTAGATTGCGAGCGCCGAGCCGAGCTTCATGAGCTATACGCGCAGGAGCAGCACGTCGACCACGGGCTTCTTGCCGGTCCAGTCGGTGGCGCAGCGGCGCACGGCGAGACGGATGGATTCACGAAGCTTATCATCATTCGCTGCCCCTGCCCCTGCAGCACCGGCGGCGGCGTCGCGCACTTCGGCGAGGAAGGCGTCTCGATCCTCCTCGACGGGAATGCCCTCGAGTGCGACCTCGGGAGTGCCGACCGGTCTTTCGTTCCGGTTCACTGCAACAGCAACCGAGATGACGCCGTTCGCCGCAATCTTCCGCCGCTGGTTCATGGTCGTGCCGTCCGCCGTCAGGATCACGTCCCCATCGAGGATCAGGCGCCCGACGCGTTCCACCCCGATTTTCACGGGCCCGCCCGGCGCGAGGCGGATCACATCTCCGTTTTCCTGAACGATGCTCTTCGGGATCCCCTCTTCCCTTGCGAAGCGGCGGTGCTCGTGCAGATGGCGGCTCTCCCCGTGTACCGGGATCAGAATTTCGGGCCGGATCCAGTGATACATGGCCGCGAGCTCCGGGCGCGCCGGGTGGCCTGAGACGTGGACATGCGCCTGCCGCTCCGTGATCGTCTTTACGTCCGCGCGCGCGAGTGCGTTCATGATGCGCCCGATCGCAAGCTCATTGCCCGGGATCTGGCGCGAGGAAAACACAACCGTGTCGCCTTCCTCAAGCTTGATCTTGTGCTCGCCGGCGGCGATGCGGCCAAGCGCAGCACGCGGCTCACCCTGCCCTCCGGTGGCAACGATCATCACCTCCCGCCCGGGCAGCGCCATGGCGGTATCGAAATCGATCGTCTCGGGGAAATCCTTCAGATAACCGGTACTCCGCGCGACCCTCAGAATTCGGTCAAGCGATCGGCCCGCCACGCACAGCTGGCGGTTGGTTGCGCGCGCGACGCGTCCGAGCGTGTGCAAGCGGGCCGCATTCGAGGCGAAGGTCGTGACGACTACCCGCCCCTTTGCGGCGGCGACCACATCTTCAAGGCCGCCGCGCACGGTGGCTTCGGAACCGGATGGTTCAGCATTGAAGACATTGGTAGAGTCGCAGACCATCGCAAGCACGCGGTCGTCGCCGATCGCCTTCAAATCGTCGTCGCTGGTCGGGCGCCCGATCTGGGGCGCCGCATCCACCTTCCAGTCGCCGGTGTGGAAGACCTTCCCATGCGGAGTGTCGATGAGCAGCGCATGCGCTTCGGCAATGGAATGGGCGAGCGGAACGTAGCGGATGCCAAAGGGGCCGAGCTGAAACTGGCCGCCGACATCGACGACGTTGAGCTTCACCTCCTTCAAAAGTCCCTCTTCCTCGAGCTTGCCGGCGATCAGCCCAGCTGTGAAAGGCGTGGCATAAAGCGGCACCCCCAGATCAGCGGCGAAATAAGGGATCGCGCCGATATGATCTTCATGGCCGTGCGTGAGCACGATTGCCAGGAGGTCGCGGCGCCGCTCCTCGATGAAGGCGAGGTCGGGGAGAACGAGTTCGATGCCGGGATAAGCGGGATCGGCAAAGGTCATGCCGAGATCGACCATGATCCATTTGCCGTCGCAGCCGTAGAGATTGACGTTCATGCCAATCTCGCCGGAGCCGCCGAGTGCGAGGAAGAGGAGTTCTTTGCCGGGTTTCAATGTGCGGTATCCATTCGTGCGTCACTCCGGCCAAAGCCGGAGTCTTCATTCTGTTCCTGAAGCGGTTCCCGGGAGTTCACAGCACACGCGCGCGGAGGCCTGCGGTGCTCGACTTCGGGAGCATGGTCTAGCTGGGGCTCTGGGCCCGTTTGTAAAGAAGTGACAAGCCTTGGATGGTGAGGTCCGGCTCGATCGCGTCGAAGATTACGGTATGCTGGTCGAACAAAGTCGCAAGCCCCCCCGTCGCGACGACCGTCACTGGGCGGCCGATCTCCACCCTCATGCGCTCCACCAGGCCTTCCATCATTGCAATATAGCCCCAGTAGATGCCGCTCAGCATCTGGTCCTCGGTCGTGCGACCGATAACGGATAGATTGCCGCTCGGCGCTTCGATCGCAATGCGCGGGAGCTTGGCGGCCGCAGTGACCAGTGCGTCGAGCGAAAGGTTGATGCCCGGCGCGATGATGCCGCCTTTATAGGCACCGCCGGCGTCGACCACGTCGAACGTTGTCGCGGTGCCGAAATCGATGACGATCAGATCGCCTTCGTGAATCGCATGCGCAGCGATCGCATTCAGAGCTCGATCGGCCCCAACCGATTTGGGTTCGGCGACGTCGAGCTCGATCCCCCACTCGGCGGCTCCGCGCCCGGCGATAACCGGCTCCACTCCGAAATATTTGGTCGCAAGCACTTCAAGATTGTGGAGAGCTCGGGGAACCACGGTGCCGATGATCACGGCGCTTACCGCATCGCGACCATGCCCCTCGAGTTGAAGGAGCTGGTGAAGCCAGACGGCATATTGATCCGCCGTGCGACGGGGATCGGTCGCGATCCGCCAGCGCGCCCGGATGACGCCGTCTTCGACCAGCGCGAAAACCAGGTTGGTGTTTCCTGCATCGATTGCGAGCAGCATTTCAGCGCATCCTTCCCGCCAAGCAGGATCGGGTGTTGCAAGCAAGCGGAGGCAAAACCGTTCTCATTGTTCCTCAGATCAGGAAAACGTCGCCTGCGTGAATGACACGGGAAGTGCCGTCCGCCAAGCGAAGTCGTAACGCACCCGTATCATCGAGCCCTTGAAAGAGCCCATGCCCGGCGCTGGTGGAGAGCGCGGTGCCGATTGGATGAGCTGCGGCGAGCCAGGTCGAGCGCACCGGCGCTAGCCCCTCCCCCCTCCACCGTGCCAGCCAGCGGGCGAAGCTGTCGGCCAGCGCGTCCAGGAATGCGGCCGGATCGGGCGCGCTGCCGGTGAGGGCCGCAAGACTGGTAACCGGGCGGTCCAAACCGTCGGGGTGGCGGGCGAGGTTGACGCCGATGCCGATCACCACGACGTCTTCGACTCGCTCGAGCAGGATTCCCGCAACTTTGGCGCCTTCCACGAGAAGGTCGTTCGGCCATTTGATGAGCACCTGGTGCACCGGGGCAAAAGCGGAAACGACCTCCTGCAGCGCCACCGCAGCGACAAGAGCGAGCGTCGAGGCTGCGGGATCCGATTGGCGCAAACGCACCAGCGTGCTCGCATGAAGATTTCCTTCGGGCGAGTGCCACCCGCGACCGTGGCGGCCTCTTCCCTCCGTCTGTCGGGCCGCCCGAAGCCAGAAGCCTTCGGGAGCGCCGTCGCGGGCGAGCGCCGCAACATCGTCATTGGTGGAACGGGTCTCGGCGACCGTGTGAATCAGAAGTGATCTCGTCCGGTTAAAACAGAGACCCGGCTGCGTTCTGCGCGGCGCGGTCGATCAGCGGAATTGAGAAGTAGCCAAGCGGCGAGACGAACAAGGCGGAGGCCATGATGAGGGCGCCCCCGAGCGGGTCGCTACTGGGCTCGTAAGCAGGTGCCGGGTCGTCGAAGTACATCGTCTTGACGATCTTCAGATAGTAATAAGCTCCGATGACCGATGTTGCGATGCCGACCGCAGCGAGCCATGTGAGGTCCGCCTGCACGGCGGCGTTGAACACTAGGAACTTCGGCCAGAAGCCGAAGAGCGGCGGGATCCCGGCCAGGCTGAACATGAAGATCGCCAACGCCGCGGCAAAAGCTGGGCGGGTGCGCGAGAGCCCCGAAAGAGAAGCAATGCTCTCGACCGGGTTCCCGGCCGCATCGCGCATCCTCATCACGCAGAAGAAGGAGCCGAGCGTCATCACGACGTAAACGGCCATATAGAAGAGCACGGAGGCAACGCCCTCGCGCGTGGCGGCAGCGAGACCGATCAAAGCGAAGCCGACATTGTTGATCGAGGAATAAGCAAGCAGACGCTTGATGTTCGGCTGCCCGATCGCCGCGACGCCGCCGAGCACCGTCGACGCGAGTGCCATGAAAATGACGATCTGCCGCCATTCGAACGTCGCCGGGCCCATGCCCTCGATGGCAACGCGCGTGAGGAGAGCCATCGCTGCCACTTTCGGCGCGCTGGCGAAGAAAGCGGTCACGGGCGTCGGCGCACCCTCGTAAACGTCGGGAGTCCACATGTGGAACGGCACCGCCGAAACCTTGAACGCGATGCCCGCCATCAGGAAGACGAGGCCGAACAGTTCACCCGTCGAGACGCCGTCGCGGCCAAGGGCCGCCGAGATGTCGCCCAGCAGGGTCGAGCCGGTGAAGCCGTAAAGCAGCGACACCCCGTACAGCAGGATACCGGAAGCGAGCGCGCCGAGAACGAAATATTTGA
>JALYNE010000231.1 GCA_030773375.1 Pseudomonadota bacterium | reverse complement strand
CATCTCCCACCAAGCAGAGGCGAGCCGCAGCGCTCGTGCACGCGCTTTGACCGCCGCCGGGCAAACGCTCATGGTTGCCGAAGCGGCCGAGGGCGCGGCCGTAGCGGAGCGTCAGCTCGCCCAGCTTACCGATCCCATCCGTGAGCTGGGGCGGCGGCTGCGCGCGCTCGACCCCGCGCTGGTGATCACCTGCGCGAGAGGAAGCTCGGACCATGCCGCGACCTTCGCCAAATATCTGATCGAGACCCGCCTGCAGACGCCGGCGGCATCCTACGCCCCCTCGACATCGTCCGTTTACCGAACCGCCTGGCGGAAGCTCGAAGGCGCGCTCTTTCTCGCCATTTCGCAATCCGGCCAAAGCCCGGATCTCGTCCTTTCCACGCGCGCGGCGCGCGACGGCGGCGCATTCACGGTCGCGATCGTCAACGATCCGGATTCGCCGCTTGGGCAACTCGCCGAGGTCACGATCCCGATGCTGGCGGGCAGCGAACGGAGCGTCGCCGCGACCAAATCCTTCATCGCCTCGCTTCTCCTCCTGGCGCAGCTCGTCGCGGCCTGGAGCGATGACGATGCGCTTTCGGACGCAATGAGCGGCGCGCCACGGGTTCTGAAGAATGCCTGGGCGCTCGACTGGTCCCCCGCGATTCCAGCTCTTTTGGAAGCCCGCAGCCTCTATGTGCTGGGGCGGGGCATGAGCCTTGGCGTCGCTCAGGAGGCAGCGCTGAAGCTCAAGGAGACCTGCGGGGTCCACGCGGAGGCTTACAGCGCAGCCGAAGTGAAGCATGGCCCGATGGCGATCGTCGGCACCGGTTTTCCGGTGCTGATGCTGGTGCCGAACGACGCGGCCCGGGGCGCCTTTGAGCCGCTCGCACGCGACTTCGTCGAGCGCGGCGCACGCGTCATCCTGGCCGGCGACGAGGAACCGGGCGCACTCACGCTTCCCGTTCTCCCCGGCCTCCACCCCGTCCTCGCGCCGATCGCCTCGATCCAGAGCTTCTACAGGCTTGCCGCGGATTTGAGCCTTGCCCGCGGGTTGGATCCGGATCGGCCGCCGCACCTTTCGAAGGTCACTCAGACCCGATGAGCGCCGCCGCCCTTTGCGCGCCGCTTGTGCTGACTCCGGCCGGGTTCGAGATTGACCGCTGCATTCTCTTCGAGGGCGGCAGGATCGTGGCCGTGATCTCGGCTTCGGATTGCCCCGCCGGTGTGGCGCGGCGGGATCTCACCGGCACGCTGGTCCCCGGTTTCATCGACCTTCAGGTGAATGGCGGAGGCGGTGTTCTCTTCAACGACGAACCGACTGTGGACGGGATCGCGGCGATAGCTCGCGCGCACCGCCGCTTCGGAACGACGGGCCTGCTCGTCACCTTGATCAGCGACGAGCTTGAAATCCTGGCGCGCGCGATTGCCGCGGTCGACGAGGCCATCGAGCAAGGGGTGCCCGGGGTGCTCGGGATCCACATCGAAGGGCCGTTCCTCAACCCCGCCAAGCGAGGCATTCACGACGCTTCCAAGTTCAGGACGTTGGATCCGGCGGCGATTGACCTCCTGTCATCGCTTCGCTGCGGCCGGACCTTGGTGACCCTCGCCCCCGAACGCGCTCCCGCGGGTGCAGTCCGCGCCCTCACGGCACGTGGTGTGGTCGTCGCCGCCGGTCACACGGAAGCGACCTATGAGGAAGTGCAGGCCAGCATCGAGGAAGGCCTCAGCGGCTTCACCCACCTTTTCAACGCGATGACTCAGCTCGGCAGCCGCGCTCCGGGCGTGGTCGGCGCCGCGCTCGACAGTCGCAGCAGCTGGTGCGGCATCATCGTCGACGGCCACCATGCCCACCCCGCGGCGCTGCGGGTGGCCCTCGCCGCCAAAGGCGCCGATCGTCTGGCCCTCGTCACCGATGCCATGCCCACCGTCGGATCGCGTGACAAGGAGTTCTGGCTCGGCGGGCAGCGCATCGTCGCGGAGCATGGCCGCTGCGCTGCCCCCGACGGCACGCTCGCCGGCTCCGATCTCGACATGGTCCAGGCTGTTCGGAACGCCCAGCGCCTGCTCGGGGTGGATCTTGCGACCGCCGTCCGCATGGCGAGCAGCGTCCCGGCATCGGCACTGGGAATGACGGGCGAGCGCGGCTCGATCCGCCCCGGCCTCCGCGCCGACCTGGTCCTCCTCGACGAAAATGGAAAGGTGCTCGAAACCTGGATCGACGGCACAAGCGACAGGCCTGCCGCTGCGCCTGCCCTTTAGAGTGCTTTCAAGTCAGGTGGAATCACCTGACGGCTCGGAAAGCACGGCAAACAAAGGAAATTGGACCCGTTCCCGGTTCAATCCAACCGGGAACGAGTCTAGGCGAACTCTTTCTCGACCGCACGGGTTCGGGCGAGCAGGATGGCGCCGTCGAGCGCGTCGCCCAGTGGCTCCGTCAGCCGCTCGCGGATGCTGGCGGCGAGCCAGTCCCGCATCCGCACCGAAACGCCGCCCATCAGGCAGCAGCTCGGCGCTCCCCGCTCAAGGAGCACTCGGATCAGCCGGTCGATCCGCAACGCCGCCTCCTGCACGATCTTTTCTGCAACCGGGTCCCCTTGCACGGCATGATCCATCACCAGCGGCGCGAACGCCGCATAATCGGTCGGTGTCGCCTGTCCCGTCCAGTCGACGATCTCGCCCGCCGAACCGTGAAAATGGCCGAGCACCTCTTCGGTCATCGCGCTGTGCGGAATGCGCCCGTCGCGGGCCCAAAGCGATTGCCGGATCGCGCGCATGCCGAGGTCGGCGCCGCTGCCCTCGTCCGACACCGGAAAGCCGTAGCCCCCCACGGTGAACACCTCCTCGCCCACCCGACCGAAGCCGACGCTCCCCGTGCCGACGATCACGATCGCGCCGTCTCCGCCCGCATGGGCACCCAAATTCGCGATCGCCGCATCGCTTGCGAATGCGATCGAGCGAAACGGAAAATCATGCTCCTGGAGAGCAGAAAGAACGCCGCGGCGATTGAGGCCGGCAATGCCCAGCCCGGCCCGAACCGAGGCCACATCCGGTTGCTTTAGCCCAGCCTCGGCAAACGCCTGGAGGTAAGCGTCCTCGACGGCAAGGAGTGCCTCGGGAACCCCGATCCGCGTATTGGCGGGGCCTCCTTCGCCACTGCCGATGATTGCGCCTTCGCCCGAGACCAGACGCGCGCGCGTATGCGTGCCGCCGGCATCGATTCCGAGGTAGAATTCCATCGCCTGATCGGACACTTGGTCGCACTAGCCGCTGTCCGGCCCGCTTGCAATTGGCGGCACCGGAGCAGCCGCTCCCCTCATCCCACGGCGGGGGTCGGTCCGGCAATTTGCCTGCGCGTCCGATTGCTTGAGTTTGGCCGCTTTTGTTGTAGCACAGCCAGGCTGTGACCGGCCGCCGCTTCGGCGTATCCGCGATCCTGCTCACTGAAGCCAGGGAAGGAGCCGGGGCTTTGTCGACCGAGCTGATCAGTTCGAGATATGCCGATCTCGACCTCTGGTCGACGCCGGATGCGGTGCAGGCGATGCTCGAAGGCCAGCTCGCCGCCGCGGCCGCCGTGCAGCCTCAGGGTGCCGCGATCGCCGCCGCTGCGGATGCTGCGGCCGCCCGGATCGGCGGCAAGGGGCGCCTCGTCTATGTGGGTGCCGGCACTTCGGGGCGGCTTGCGGTCCAGGACGGCGTCGAGCTCGGCCCGACTTACGACTGGGGCAGCGAGCGCGTCGTTTATGCGATTGCCGGCGGAATGGAAGCGCTCCTCACCAGCATTGAAGGGGCCGAAGACGATGCCGCAGCCGGCGCGCAGGCAATGACCGCCGCCGCTCTCACGCCCGCCGACGTCGTCATCGGCGTAGCGGCGAGCGGGCGGACACCCTATACGGTTGCGGCGCTCCGCGCCGCAGCGGCGGCCGGCGCGCTGACGATCGGCATCGCCAACAATCCCGGAACACCTCTGCTCGAGGCGGCCGAGCACCCGATCTTCCTCGACACGGGCGCCGAGATCGTCGCCGGCTCGACACGCATGAAGGCAGGCACCGCCCAGAAGATTGCGCTTAACCTCTTCTCGACGGCTTTGATGCTGCGGCTGGGCCGCGTCTACAAGGGCCTGATGGTCGACATGCGCGTCTCGAACCGCAAGCTCCAGGCCCGCGCCGCCGTCATGGTCTCCGAGATCAGCGGCGTCAGCCGAGCCGTTGGCGAAGCAGCGCTCGCCCAAGCCGGCGGCAACATCAAGCGCGCCGCCCTCGTCGCCTTGGGCGCGGCCCCGGAACAGGCCGTCTCAGCTTTGCGCGAAGCAGGCGACAATCTCCGCGTCGCAATGGGGCGCATCGGTGACGCCGGGCGCTGACGCGAAGATCGTCCTCCACAAAGCCACCCATCCCGAAGCGGAGACCAACTGAATTTCAAGGCGGAAAGGGGCGCGGATGGCCAAGTCTTGAGGTGGGCCATGGAGCGCGATCACGAGGCTTCCCGAATTCATGTCCGGTGCAGGGACAAGCCACCAGGCTCTCATTTCCTGCTTCTAAAGTTCGTTGCTTCAAGCTCCGTCGTCAGCCTGAACTCGTTTCAGGGTCCATGCTGGGGCTGTCTTCGAGGTCCCCTCCCGTGGCTCAATGTGGCCTCGATCCTGAAACAAGTTCAGCATGCCAATTTAGCGGACTTCAGAATCAGCACAGTAGAGTGCTTTTAAGTCAGGTGGAATCACCTGACGGCTCGGAAAGCACGGCAAACAAGAGGAAACTGGACCCGTTCCCGGTTCAATCCAACCGGGAACGAGTCTAGGCAGAAATCAGCCCTGTGAGCGGCCCGCCGCCGCCGTCTCCGGTCGGAAACAGCGTCCGCGACACCTGCACCGGATCGAGCCTCAGGCTTTCCGCCGCGGCCATGGTAAGCAAGCGATCGAGCCTCAGCGTCGGACGAAGATCACGCGCCTCGTGGAGATTGCTCTGGGAGAGGCCCGGCCAGTCGGCGATCACCCGGCCGCCTTTAACTGCACCTCCAATCAGCATCGCTGCGGAGGCGGTGCCGTGGTCGGTGCCGCCGGTGCCATTGACGGCGGCGGTGCGGCCGAACTCGGTGGCGACAAGCACAGTCGTGTCCTTCCACCTCGGACCAAGCCCATCCCGGAGCGCCGCCAGCATCGCATCAAGCCCGGTGAGCTGCCGCGCGAGCCGTCCCGCTTGCTGACTGTGGGTGTCCCAGCCGCCAGTTTCGATCATCGCGACGCGTGGGCCCGCAGGCTGGGCGAGGAAAGTCGCGGCGAGCTTGCCGAGGCTGGCCGGATCCTGCCTTGGACCCTCATCACCCGCAAGGCCACGCGCGTCCATCGCGGCGCGCCACAGCGGATGGAGCCGGTCGTCGGCAGCATAAAGCTGACCGACGCGGGCGAGCAGGTCGTCCGGCGCTTCGGGCAATGCCGAGGGAGCATAAGACGTCACCTCTGCAGGGCCGCGCAGCGCCACCGGCACCGTCGGTGCGAAGGCCATGGCATCGTTGCTCGTCTTCGGTAGCAGGCTGGCAAGCCTGTTCAGGCAGCCGTCCTTCACCTGATAAGGGCCGGTGCCGCCGGTCTCGAGCACGTTTTGTCCATCGAAGTGCGACCGCTCGCGATAAGGCGAGGCGATGGCATGGACGAACAGCGCCTGGCCGGCCTTGTACA
>JALYNE010000230.1 GCA_030773375.1 Pseudomonadota bacterium | reverse complement strand
CGCAAAAGAAGATCCTCGAAAGCTCGGATTATGTCGGCGACGCATTCGCGGCGGAAGCCCGCGCGATCCATCTCGGCGAAGCGGACGCTCGTGCAATCCACGGCAAAGCTACGATTCGTGAGGCGCAAAGCCTGGCCGAGGAGGGCATAAACGTGGCGCCGCTTCCCTTTCCGGTGCTGGACCCGGGCCAGGAGAATTGACCGGCGCCGCGCCGCCGCTTAACGAGCCGGAAGGCTGACCCCGTAGCTCAGCAGGATCGTGTTCAGACTTCAGCTCGCTTCAGCACATCATTGATCCGCGACTGCCATCCGGGGCCGGTGGCCTTGAACTTTTCTAGAACGTCGATGTCCAGCCGGATCGACACGGCCTGCTTCGTGGAGCCTCGAGGCCGGCCGCTGCGCCCCTTCGTGTTCGGGAACGCCGTTAGCAGTTCGGACGGCAGCGCTTCCGGCCCTTGCGCCTGCGCGAAGTCCGTCTCGGTCCACTCTGGGTTTTCAAAATCTGTTTTTGGCTTCGAGACCATATCTTTTCCTTTCCATCCGATTCGCTTTTCGAAGGCTGATCGCCCGCACAACGTAATTCCGGTAGGTGACGACCGCGCAGTGCGCCGCGCCGTCGATGAGCCCATGAAGCCGGAACCGACGTTCGCTGTCCTCCGCGCGAGTGTTCTCGATCACCCTCAGAATGTCGAGATCGCCAATCCGGCTCAGGGAAACGCCGTGCTTCTCGATGTTGGCGGCCTCTTTCGCGGTATCGAATTCGATCTGCATGAGTTTTCGTATGTACATATAGGACGTGATGCAATGGATTTGGCCTATCCACGGCGGCCGAGCTTGTCCTGCTGTCGCGAGGAAACCTAGAAGTCGTCCCAATGACCCTGGCTACCGGCGCGGCTACATCACGGGGCCACCACAATCGGCCTGCTCGCCGAACCGACTTTGATCTCCTGCTATCATGTGTCCGGCGTCGGCAGTGGCTCCGCTTTGTCCGGTTGACCCTACCCGGCTATCGGCTGTAACCCGCAGAGATCCACGGGGCCCCGTAGCTCAGCAGGATAGAGCATCAGATTCCTAATCTGAGGGCCACAGGTTCGAATCCTGTCGGGGTCACCACCTTTTCCGCCATTTTCTGCAAATCGCGGGCTGGCGGAAAATTGCCTAGCAATCACCAAGCAATCACCAGAGCAAAAACAAGCTCGGTTCGGGCAGTCGACTCGTCTACCCGATAACCATCGGCTGCGGGATGAGCTAAGATCCATCAAGCCCCGAACGAGGAGCAGCCATGAAGCGCATGAAGGGCATGACCGCCGAGGAGCGTAGCATCTTCTGGTGCGCCATCCAAAATCTCTCCCAGGAAGTTGCCTACCGGGTCAGACGCTACAATGAAGCGCAGGACGAGGGGCTCAATGGCAGCATCAGGAGACGGCGAGAGCGCGAGATGTTTCAGGCTGTGGAGCAGCTAGCAGTCCGATATGACGAGGGCATATCCGATGCCGCGCTGCGCTACTTTTCCGGGGAAGAGGCTGTGAAGGAGCGGGACAAGCGCCGTGGAAAGTCAGGGAAGGTCGTTCCCCTGAAGCGGGCGGGTTTTGTCGTGACGCCGCCACCACGCAACTAGCGACCGTGCCCCCAGCCACTCGATGACCCCCGCATCAGCAGCGATGCTCTTGCCAATATCGCGGCCACTTCAGCGCTTAGCCATCCCGCACCATCGTGCAGCTCACGTCGAGCTAACTGAGAACGTCAGAGGCGCGTGGACTAACACCGCTAAGGTTGCCGTCCAGTGGCTCTGTCGGTTTCCAGGTGCCCCCTGTTGCCCGATGGAGCGGTCGTGCACAGCTTTCGCATAGGGTGGAAAAGCCGGAAGGCCGTCTCGTGATTGCGGTAAGAGAGGGCGGGTGAAGACCAAGCAGGCAGCGTAGGCTCATGCCGCAGAACGTACCGTAATTCTGCCGAGGCGGTAGTGCATCATCTGTGCATGTTCAATGCCCCGACGAGTGCTGCCCGCGCGCCGCAGGGCAGAGCGTGGCGCGGTGGCAACTCACATTTAAGCGGCTATCTTGTTTCGCGACGACCGCCGCGCTTGCGCCGCCATCTGACTCCAGGCTGTTTCCGCCGCGAGATAACGGTTTCGAACATTATTTAGGCGGGCTGCATCGACCTCTGCACGAGCCTCAGCCGCGCGGGCCAGACAGAACTCGCTGTTGGGAAACATGAGGACTCCCCTGTTGATGTCTCAACCCAACGCGCCTCGAACGAAAAAGCCCCAGCCGTAGCCGGGGCTTCGTGGCGATCAGCGGGGGATAGGCTGACCACCGGGGGGGCATGGAACGAACAAGCTTCTGGTGAAAAGGTTCCCGCAGGATTCCACGCTAATAGCGTCGCGCCTAGTCCCCGCCCTCGATTGGCCTGCAGAGCGGTCTCCGCCCAGGGAGTGAACGGAGACCGGCCAACAAGCTGGTGCAGAGTTCCAGCTACTGAACAACGGGTATCCATGCAGAGAAGTTGCTTGCCGTGAGTCAGCAGCCGTGGTCTCGCCAGTAGCGCTCCCATTTCAGGACAACGCCCAGCCCGCACCATTGCACAACTAAGATCGAGGGTCGTATCTCCTGCGTACCGAGCAATAGAGGGTGCATGTTGGATTCAAGTCTGGAGAACCTGCTCGAGCGGCTTAACGTGACCTTGGACGCCTTCGCGACGTGCGAGATCGGGGACGGCTGCGGACTAAGCTTCGCCGCTTGCGACAAAATCGTCCTTCACTTCGTGCTCCAGGGCGAAGGCTCGATCGAGTTAGAACACGGAACGCTTCCGATCCGCCCCGGCATGGTCGCGGTGATCCCTAAAAACTTCCCGAAGCGTATCAACGGCAAAGGGGCAGTCCTGACGGTGATGAACGCGGACAAATCCTGTCCGCTCACGCCTGGAATAGTGAAGTTCCGCGTTTCTCAGACCCCCAAGGCCGGCCTCGTGCTTGGCTGTGCTTTGCTTTCCGCGAGCGTCGGCGAGCGTTTGGGCCTCTTCGATCACCTGCAAGAGCCGCTACTCGAGGAAGCCAAGGACGACACGCTCCCGCTTCTCTTCAGCAATACTCTGCAAGAATTGTCGCGGCCAGGGCTTGGGACTAAGCCAATCGTCGAAGCCATGATGAAGCAGATCCTGCTCATGCTCCTCCGAGACCACATCAAACGAACAGGGTTTGCCTCGAGCATTTACCTGCCGCTGATACACCCACAGCTCGGGCGAGCGCTTATGGAAATGGTAGCACGCCCGGAGGAGGCGCACTGTGTCAGCAGTCTCGCTAAGCTTGCGGGCATGAGCCGCTCACGCTTCGCGCATCATTTCACGGAAACTTACGGCACCAGTCCCGTGTATTATCTGCAGTCGGTGCGCCTCAATCGGGCGGCGAGGCTCCTGCGCAGCTCAACGATGCCGGTGAAGTGGATCGCCGCTGCCGTCGGCTTCGCGAGCCGAAGCCATTTTTCGAGGACTTTCCGCGAAGAGTTCGGCCTCGATCCTACGGCATTTCGCCACGCCAACGCTTCTGGAGCCGAAACCGAGAAGCGTCACGGCCAAGAAATGGGCCTGCCAACTCAGCGCGCCATCGACTAGCTGTTTCCAAAGCTGAAGCCTCTAGGCATCTTGGGCGTAGGCAAGAGCTACCTCGCTATCGAGCTTGTCGAGCGGATGATCGCCCGAGGCATCAAGGTTCTCTGCCTCGACTTAACCAACCGGTACGAGAAGTTACTAACTTCCTGATAGCGTTGAAGACGTAGCTATAGGAGCCGCCGCCGGTTTCCCTGCATCATTCGCCTTGAGGAAACAGTCCCGTTGCGCCCACCGGAGTAATCCGGGGCAGGATGAAGGCCGCCGCAGCTCGATTGGTCTGACAACGCCCGTTAGACGGGTGTCGCCGGCGCCCGCAGGTCCTCTAGCCAGAAGCCGGCCCGCTCCGCTTCGGCTTCAAGCTCGGGCTCACGCCACGTCTCCAGCAACGCCGCGGCATACCAGTCGCGCATGGCAGGGAGACCTCGGACGCGTTCGGCGTAGGCCGCGGCGGGCTCGCTCAAGGCGAGGCTGTAGATTTGGGCGCGGAACGTCACGGGTGCGAAAAATGCGTCCACGGCGGTGAACCCCTCTCCTGCGAGGAACGGCCCGCCGAAGCTGCCCAGCCCCTCGCACCAGAGCTCATCAATTCGGTCGATGTCGCGCGTGAGCGCGGGCGGGACGTGGTCGAGCCGGACGCGGATGCCCAAGCTCATGGGGCAACGCTCGCGCAGGCTTCCAAACCCTGAGTGCATCTCGGCGGCTGCACAACGCGTCCAGGCCCGGGCCTTGGCGTCTACCGGCCAAACGCCAGGATGATGCTCGGCGAGGTATTCCGCGATGGCGAGGGTATCCCAGACGACGAAGCCGTCGTCGATCAGGCAGGGCAGTTTGCCCGAGGGCGAGAAGCGGCAGAAGCCGCCCGCCCCCGAGCGGCTCCCAAGCGGCACAAGTTGCTCCTGAAATTCAATGCCGAGCGTGCGCATGAGCAACCACGGTCTCAGTGACCAGGTCGAGTAGTTCTTGTTGGCGATATAGAGGGTGTACAAGCTCGTCTCCTGTTGGATCCTGACGCCGGTGCTGGTGCTGTCAGTCTAACGCTACTTGTCTCCAGCAGGCTGATGTGACCCCCGTTTTTCATCCAGCCGTGGCGAGAGTCAGCGTGTGTTTCAAGCCTTGTTGTTGGTACGTAGCAAAAGGCGCGCGCGGAGCCCCGCGTAGCGCAGCGTCCCCGCCGAAGCGGAGTCCTGGTTGGCAGCGACCATAGCTGCGTAGCTGTCATGGGATGAGTTCGGGGATCAGCTTCCGCATCAAAGGCACAAAGTCGGACCACATCCGTTCAGCCTCCGACCCGGATCAGGAGAGGCCGATGCGTACCGAAGTTCTGCCGCCCGCTCAGCTCAGCCATGAACTGCGCGAAGAGACCAGCCCCGACCTGACCAGGCGGCGCTGGGCTATCGGCCTCTCCTTTGCGGGCGTGCTGATCGGCAAGGTGGTCGGCGCCTATCAGACCGGCATCATTAAGAGGCTTCCCGACATTCTCCCCGGCCGGATCTGGGATGCGGAAAAGGTCGACGCCTCGGACTATGCCTATAAGAGGATGCAGATGCCCGATGCGCCTCTGATGATCGTCACTTATGGAATGACCGCGGCGTTGGCTGCTGCCGGCGGGAAGGACCGCGTGCGGCAGAACCCGGCGCTGCCGATCGCCGCGGCGGCCAAGGCGGGTCTCGATCTCGCCACCTGCCTTAAGCTGGCGCGCGAGGAATGGCAGGAGAACAAGGCCTTCTGCAGCTGGTGCCAGATGGCGACGCTAATTTCGGCCGCGACGCTGGCACTCTCGCTGCCGGAAGCGATGAAGGCGGCGCGGCAGATCGGCTGAGGTGCAGCGCGCTTGAGATCCTCATGCACCTGAGCAGCTGCTGTCGCTCTGCTGGGAGTTAGGCGGCAACACGAACTCTCGCTTGTGCCGATTTCATCCACCTAGACGCCTAACAAGTGGGTCCCCGCCATGTTCTGGCGGACAGGTCCGCGCGCGAAGGCTTATCAATCAGAAGCGCGTGGCGGGAGCCTGCCATTGCAGTTAGACGCATCGGCGACAACTGTTGTCAGAGCTTCCCTTGAAGACGGAACTGGCA
>JALYNE010000229.1 GCA_030773375.1 Pseudomonadota bacterium | reverse complement strand
GAGGGAAGTTGCCATCCATGAAAGCAGCGGGCACGATCCCAAAATGAACGAGAACGTCCCCCGTACCGAGAGAGGCCGAAAAACGCTTCGGCGGGTCCTTGAGGCGGCGGCCGTGGAATTTGGCGAACGCGGGTACCATGAGGCAGCAATAACGGGGATCACCCAGCGAGCGGGCGTCGCGCTCGGCACCTTCTACACATATTTTCGAAGCAAGGAGGAAGTGTTCCGCGCCCTCGTTCGCGACATGAGCCACGCCACGCGCCAGCATGTGGCCGAAGCGATCCGCGGCGCCCCTGATCGGATCACGGCCGAGCGGCTTGGGCTCGAGGCGTTTATCGGCTTTGTTCGCCAGCGGCGCGAGCTTTACCGTATCATCGAAGAAGCGCAGTTCGTCGCCGAAGACGTGTACCGCGAACATTATCTGACATTCGCCGAAGGCTACAGCCGCAACCTCGCGGCCGCCCGCGCGCGCGGTGAAATAGCGCAGGGAGCCGAGGGAGCGGATGAGCCGCGCGCTTGGGCGCTGATCGGCATGAGCGTGTTCCTCGGCATGCGGTACGGGATCTGGGAAGAGGATCTGTCGCCTGCCGAAGTCGCCGACATGGCCATCGATCTGGTTTCCGAGGGGCTGAGGAAGCGAAGCTGATGATCGGCGATCTTCCCGACGTGACCGCAAGGCGCGCCGAGCTCTCACCAGAGCGGGTGGCGATGGAAGAGATCGCGACCGGGCGGACGGTGACCTACCGGGATCTTGATCGAAGCGCCTGCCGTATGGCGGCAGTGATGGCCGCGATGGGCATCCGGCAAGGCGACCGAGTGGCGGTCCTCTGCCGGAACCGCATCGGCTTTTTCGAGCTCCTGTTCGGCTGCGCAAAGCTTGGGGCAATCCTGGTCCCGTTGAGCTGGCGGATGCCTGCCGCGGAGATCGACCAGCTTCTCGAGGATTGTGCCCCTTCCATGCTTTTCTATGGCGGAGAGGTTGCCGAACTCGCCCACGAGCTCCGCCGCGCGCCGCGCGCCACGAGCCTCGACGAGCCCTCTGCCGCTCCTGCTGGCGAGCAGCGTTTCCGCGGCACCTGGCCTTCAGAGCAGGTCTGGTACCTGCTCTACACCTCGGGGACCACGGGACGCCCGAAAGGCGTGATCTACAATTATCGGATGGCGCTCGCGAATTACGTCAACATCCGGACCGCCATCGACCTCGTTTCCACTGACACGACGGCTTGCTTCCTGCCGCTCTTCCACACGGCGGGGATCAACCTTCACGCTTTGCCGACGCTGATTGCTGGTGGTCGCGTGATCGTTCTCGACAGCTTTGATGCACAAGCGCTGGTGGAGCTGATCGAAGAGCAGCGCCTGGACGCCATATTCGCCGTTCCTACCATCTACCAGTCGCTGCTCGACCATCCCCGTTTTCCGGCGGCGCCGCTTCAGTCCGTGCGCCACTGGGGGTGCGGCGGCGCGCCGCTTCCAGACACATTGGTCGACCGCTACCGTGCGCTCGGTGTCCGCGTCTGCAACGGCATGGGTATGACCGAAACGGGTCCAACCGCCTTCCTGGGGGATCCGGCGCACGCATGGGAACGGATCGGTTCGGTCGGCAAGCCACAGCTCCTGTGCAGCGTGCGCATTGTTGATGAAGCCGGGAAGGACGTCCAGAATGGCATGGTCGGCGACCTCCTCTTCGGCGGTCCCGGCGTAACCCCCGGCTATTGGCAGAACGAGGACGCCACCCGCGCCGCCTTCACCCCCGAGGGCTGGCTCCGTTCGGGCGACCTCGCCCGGCGCGACGAGCACGGATTTTATTACATCGCCGGGCGGCGGAAGGAGATGTTCATCTCGGGCGGCGAGAACGTCTACCCGGCCGAGGTCGAGAACGTGCTGTGCGCACACCCGGCCATATCAGAAGCAGCGGTTGTGCCCGCGCTCGACCCGAAATGGGGAGAAGTCGGCCGTGCCTTTATCGTCCCGATCGCCGGCGTCGCCGCCCTCGACACTGTCGAGCTCGAGGCGTTCTGCCGCGCCCGCCTTGCCGCGTTCAAGGTACCGAAAAGCTTTGAGATGGTGGCGGATTTCCCGCGCACTGCCGCGGGTAAGATCCAGAAGCACCTGCTGAGCTGAGGCTGGGCAGCGTGATCTCGGGACGGCAGCGCGGCATGGAGCAGCCCGCCGGACGGCGCGTGCCTCAGACCTTTATCATCCTTTCGACCACCGGCATCAGTTCATCACGTCCGAACGGCTTTGCGAGGAATTGAGCGCCCGGCGGCAGGTCGTCCGGCTCGGGATCAAAGCCGGAAATCACCAGGATCCGGACTTCGGGCCAGGTGCGTGAAACCTCCTGAGCGAGTATGCCGCCGCCGACCTTCCCGGCCATGTGGATGTCCGTGATCAGGAGATCCACGGCCCCCTCTTCCAGCATGTAGTAGGCGTCGAAAGGGTTCGAGGCAGCGCGCACCGCATAGCCTTCCTTCGTAAGCAGCCCTGCGATCACGGCACGAACTTCAGGATCATCCTCAACGAGCAGGACGCAAAGGGCGGACGGAGCAGTCACGGAGCATTCCTTTTGAGGGCCCTGCTCTGGTGCGCCAGCGAGGCGGCTATGACAAGGGAGCATGCACATATGCCCCCGGGGCGAAGACGAGCGCGTTCAACGCTCGGAACGAGATCTCCAGCATCCGCCCGTGCAGCTGTGGCCGACAGAGCATGGCGAGGTGGCGGTTTTGCTGTGTAGAAGCGATGCAGAAAGGCCGCACTCTTCGGCATCAATGGTTGACGCGCCGTTTACGCTCATTTTCTGAAACTTCACCGCAGTGGTTCGCGTTTTCGCGCTATGCCCCGCTTCTACTTTCATTTTGAAGATGGGAACTGCCGCAGGCGCGATGCAGAAGGCATGATCCTGCCCGACGCCGAGGCCGCCTGGTACCAGGCGGTTCGGAGCGCCCGAGACCTGTTTGGCGAGGACCTGCTGCGCGGCGATGTCCACCCGGGGCTGCGCGTCGAGATCGAGGACGAAGAAGGCAGGCCAGTGCTCGACCTGCCGATCGAGGAAGTGGCCCGGATCGCCCTTTAACGGATCCATCTGGGACAGACACCCTCTTGAAAACGTCCAGATAGGCACTATTTTTTCTTGGCCGGATGCCGAACGGGTCCGGCCTCTCACCGAAGGCGTCCGCTCCTTCGGGCGCCTCTGGTAACCAACGTTGCTCAAGGAGGACATTGGATATGAGGACCAACTTCGACTTTTCTCCATTCCGGCGCTCGACCGTCGGCTTCGATCGGCTGTTCGAAATGCTCGAGAATGGCGGTGCCGCCGGCGGCGCCGAAAGCTTTCCACCCTTCAACCTCGAACAGGACGGCCCGGATCATTACCGGATCACGCTTGCGGTTGCCGGCTTCTCCCAGGAGGAGATCGACATCACAGCCCAGCAGAACCTGCTGGTCGTCTCCGGCCGCAAGCAGGACAACGGTGAGCGGCACTATGTCCACCGCGGCATCGCAACGCGCTCGTTCGAGCGGCGCTTCGTGCTCGGCGACTATGTTCAGGTGAAGGGCGCCGAACTGCGTGACGGTCTGCTCTCGATCGATCTCGCACGCGAGATCCCCGAAGCGATGAAGCCCCGGAAGATCGAGATCGGCGGCGGCACCGCGCAGGTCAGCATCGGCGAGCAGCGGGCCCAAAACGAAAACAGCGCGCAGCAGGCGGCCGCGTAACCGAGGCGCCGCTTGCGAACGGTCGCTCCGGGCACAGCCCGGAGCGATCCGGCGCTCACACGCTGGCTGTGGCGAAGACAGGGGGCGTGGCTATTGCGACCGCTTCGACGGCCGGTTCGAATGCGGCATTGCACTGCCCGCAGGCGTCGACCAGCGAGGAGCCAAAGCGCAGTTCCGCGACGGCGTGCTCCCAGTGACTTGCCAAAGTCGCCGGAAGCGCCAAAGTCGCCGGAAGCGCCAAAGTCGCCGGAAGCGGACGAGGGCACCGCATCCCCATGAACGCGGAAAGACGACACTGATTTCATTTGCCTGCCCCGGTCATGGAGCCGGGGCGGGGTTCCTGGGTTACTCAGCGCAGGGAGAAAAGGATCATGTCTTCGAGAGAATTGCTTTCGGTGGGGCTGATCGGGCTCGCGCTCTTCATGGCGGCATCGCCTTGGCTTCTGGGGTTTAGCGGCAATGAGTGGGCTGCCAGCAGCGCCTGCGGGATCCCGGCGCTGATGATGATCGCGGCGATGACGGCCGACTGGCGATCGCAGGATCCGCCCGAGATCCGGGTATAAGGGGTGGGCGCGGCGATCCGCACGCTGGTCCTGCTGATAAGCCTCGCTTTGGCGGGTATGGCGGGCGGCGCCGCCTTCTGGTGGCTCTACGCTGAACCCGGCGCATCCGCACCGACTGAGCTGCCTGCGCCGGTGCCGGTGGATGCAGTGCCCTTGAGCCGGCTGACGCTCTCGCCACTCGTCGACCGCGCGGCGCCCGCAGTAGTCAACATTGCCGTGCTCCATGCATCTCCGCTCGAGCAAAATCCTTTGCTTCGCGATCCCTATTACCGCTTTTTCTTCGGCTTGCGGGAAGAAGCGCTGGCCCCGCGGCTGTCCGCCGGCTCAGGGTTTATTGTCGATGCGGCGCGCGGCCTTGTCATCACCAATCACCACGTCGTCGAGGGCGCACGCGCGATCGAAGTGACGCTTTCCGACCAGCGCCGACTTGAAGCGCGGCTGATCGGCAGCCATCCCGGCACGGACATCGCGCTCCTGGAAGTTCGCGGCCGCGGTTTGAAACAGCTGCCGCTCGGAAATTCCAACCGGCTCAAGGTCGGCGACTATGTCGTGGCGATCGGAAATCCATTCGAGATCGGCCAAACGGTCACGGCGGGCATCGTCAGCGCACTTGGCCGCGCCCGGGGGGGCGACGGCCCTGCCTATGTTCAGACCGACGCGCCCATCAATCCGGGCAATTCCGGCGGGCCTCTGATCAGCATGCGCGGCGAAGTCATCGGCATCAACAGCGCCATCGTCGGGCCGGGCGAGGGCAATGTCGGCATCGGCCTTGCGGTCCCTTCCAACACGGCACGCGACGTGATGGAACTCATCCTGCGCGAGGCCGGAGCCGCACGGAGGCGGCAGCCGCTGGGCTTGCCGCTTTAGATAAGCGTTTCCGGCTGAAGGAGCCGCCTCCTGCAAAGCGTGCAGGCATGAAGCTGGCCCGTTCCGCATCCGGTCGCGGAACGGGCGTGCTTCTGACCCGTTGCAGTTCAACCTGTACGCTTACCCGTTCTCACACGTGAAGCAGGAGCATGTTTCATGACAAACAAGATAAGGCATGCGGCACTCGTGCTCGCGGCGATGGCGGCGCTGAGCCCCGCGGCACTATCGGCCCAGGCCGCGCCGCAGACGGACCGCGATCCCAACATCGGCACGGAAACGCAGGAGCGGCTCGCCGAAGATCAGACCAACGACTTCGATTGGGGCATTTTGGGCCTGCTCGGCGCCCTCGGCCTGCTGGGGCTCAGGCGGAAGAAGCCGGTCGACTGGAGCAGTCCGCGCTGAAGGGAAAAACCATGATGCGAACCTTCGGAACATTGATGGCCGCCGCATCGCTGGCGGCGCTGCCGCTCGGGGCGGCAATGGCTCAGGGCACGGGCGGCGGCGGCGGAACCACCGGCGCGGCGGCCGGAACCACTGGCG
>JALYNE010000228.1 GCA_030773375.1 Pseudomonadota bacterium | reverse complement strand
AAAGCGGCCGCGCTCCAGTCGATCAAGGTAAAAACTCCATGGGCTTGCGCCATTCACCTTCCCGATTGAACATGGGATTAATTTGCGCCAGCCGCACGTCGCCTATAATGACCGGGCTCGTAAGGTCATGCCCAATCTTCCCTCATCCGATCTTTTGGACAAGCTCGCGCGCAGGCTGGGTCCGAAGGGATTTACCCGTGATCCCGCGGACATGTCCCCCTGGCTCATCGACTGGCGGGAGCGATACCGGGGAGCGGCGGCCGCGATGCTGTCTCCGGCCAGCACAGAAGAGGTCGCAGATATTGTCCGTCTGTGCGGCGAGGAGCGGGTGCCGCTGGTGCCGCAAGGCGGGAATACTTCAATGGTCGCGGGGGCGGTGCCGAGTCCAGAGGGCAATGCCCTTCTTCTTTCGATGCGGCGGATGAACAGGATCCGCTCAATCTCGGCGGCAGCAAACAGCGCGGTTTGCGAAGCGGGCACGATCCTTTCAGCGGTGCACGAGGCGGCTGCAGGGATTGGCAGGCGATTTCCTTTGTCCCTCGGGGCCAAGGGCAGCGCGACAATTGGCGGGCTCACCTCCACCAATGCGGGCGGAACGCAGGTGCTTCGCTTCGGAGCGATGCGTGGCCTCGTGCAGGGCATCGAGGCCGTGCTGCCGGACGGGAGCGTGTTCGAGGGGCTGGCGCCGCTCAAGAAGGATAATCGCGGCTATGATCTGAGACAGCTGCTGATAGGAGCGGAAGGAACACTCGGCATCGTCACCGCGGTCAATCTGAAGCTCGTGGAGGCAATCGGCTCCCGCTCGGTGGCTTGGATTGGCCTCGCGACGCCTGAGAAGGCGCTGGAGTTCCTGCGGCTTGTGGAAAGCGCGCTCGGTGACTCGGTCGAGAGCTTTGAACTGGTGCCAAAGGCGGCGCTCGATCTCGTTCTTGCTCATCTGCCAGGCACGCGCGCCCCGCTTGCCGGGGATCACGAGTGGCACGTCCTCTTGGAAGCGACCGCACCGCCGGCGGCGCCCAGCCCGGAACAAGAGCTCGGGCGGGCACTTGGAGCGGCGCTGGAGGCCGGCCTCATCGATGATGCCGCCATTGCCGCGAACGAGGCTCAGGCCGAAGCTTTCTGGCGCCTTCGCGACGGCATTGCGGAGGCCGAGCGGAAGGACGGCCCGGGCGCCAAGCACGACCTTTCCGTGGAGGTCTCCGCAATGCCTCGCTTCATGGTTGATGCGTCCAGTGCGGTGGAAACGCGCTTCCGCGGCACGCGCGTCATCGCTTTCGGACACCTTGGCGATGGGAACGTCCACTTCAACGTCATGGCGCCGCGCGCGGCGGACCCTGAATGGCTGGGTCGGGACGGGCCCGCGATCACATCTTTCGTGCACGATCTCGTCACCGCCGCGGGGGGCTCGATCTCGGCCGAGCACGGAATTGGCCAAGTACGGCTTTCCGAGTTCGCACGGCTCGCCGACCCCGCCCGGCTGGGAGCGCTGCGCGCCATCAAAAAGGCGCTGGATCCGCACGGGATCATGAACCCGGGCAAGCTCGTCCCGCTTGCAGAAGAGCCGCTTACTCCATAGACGGGCGCAGAAATCGGGCGGCCCGAGCGTGGCTGCCTCCAATTCCTTCGATGGAGACATGAAGATGGCGAGCGCAGCGCCGGCCAACCAGTTCCCGCTTTTCTACAACGCGCTGGAGCCGCTCTCCAGCACCGTTCACGGCGGCTACAAAACACGCCCGGCGGAGACCGCCCCGTTTCTTGCGCAGGCGCACGCGGTTCCGGTGACGATCGATGAGTTCGTGGCCGCCCAACGCTTTTTCCCGATCGTCTTTTCCGTCGGTGACAATCCCGTGCCGCTTGCGTTGATGGGGCTCAACGAGGGCGTGAACGTGTTTCTCGACGAGGCTGGCAGGCTTATCGGCGAGCCTTATGTTCCGGCCTATATCCGCCGCTACCCGTTCATGCTCGCGCGGCTTCGGCCGGACGCGGAGGAGTTGTCGCTCTGCTTCGACCCGCAAAGCGGGATTGTCGGTGAATATGAAGAAGGCAATCCGCTCTTCGTTGACGGCCAAGTGAGCGAGACAACGCAGGCGATCCTCAAATTCTGCGAAGAGTTCGAGCTGTCCGCTCAACGGACCAATGCTTTCATGACCGAGCTGCAGAACTCCGGGCTGCTGATGGACGGCGAAGCGGCCGTTCAAGTGAATGGACAGGAGCAGCCCTTCATCTACCGCGGGTTCCAGATGGTCTCCGAAGAGAAGATGCGGGATCTTCGCGGGGACGAGCTCCGCAAGATGAATCAGAACGGCATGCTGTCCCTGATCATGGCGCACCTGTTCTCGCTTTCGCTCGTCCCGGACATCTTCTCGAAGCAGGTCCGGCAAGGGAAGGGGCCGCAGCTCGGCTTCATGCCGGAAGCGGCGATCGTCTGACGCGCCTCCGGGTGCCGCAGAGCATGGCCTGACCGCTCGTTCCCGGTTCGATGGAACCGGGAACGACCTCAGTTCCTCTTGTTTGCAGTGCTTTCCGAGGCGTCAGGTGATTCCAGCTGACTTGAAAGCATTCTAGCCGCGGCCCATCCGGGATGTGGTGCGCCGCTCGCGCCGCAAGCACAAAAATCACCAAGGGGTTGAAACTTTTCAGCTTTATCCTATCTCAGAGGTGCGCCCGGTTGTACCCCCTTGCAGCCGGCGCGTTACGCCTTTCGGGGCGTTCCTCCCTGAACCTTGGCCACCTCGCGATCTTGCGGGGTGGTCATTTTTTTCCCCTCATTCGGCGGCGATGGCCTCGGGCGGTTCAAGGGCGCTCGCGGCGAGCGCCCCGGCGACATCGGCGATCAGTTGTGCCGTCCTGTCAAAACCTCGTCCTGGTGAGCGCAGCTCCGCATCGAGGTAGAGCGACCGATCGACCTCCAATTGAAGCGCGTGCACCCCAGAGGCTGGTTTGCCGTGACGCGCGGTGATGTACCCTCCCGCATAAGGCACGTTGAGGCCGACCTCGTATCCCGCCGCCTCAGCCGCGCGCATGGCTGCTTTCAGGTAACGAGGCGCGATGCTCGCGCCGTGGCGGTCGCCGAACACCACCGTGGGCCCGGTCCCGTCCTCCCGCGGCGGCATCGAATGACAATCGAGGAGGATCGCCACGCCGAAGCGCTTGCGGGTCTCCTCCAGAGCCTGCTCCAGTGCCTCGTGGTAGGGGCTGTGGATCTCAGTCATTCGACGGGCGAGCTCCTGACCGGGAAGGCGGTACAGCCAGATCGAGCCCGCCCCGGAAATCCTCGAAGGAACAAGGCCAAGTCCGCCTCTGGTGCGCGGCGACTGGAGAAGTCCGCGGCTGGGCGGTGGCGGTACCACCATCGCCGGATCGATCTCCCGCTCGTCGCGGTTGAGGTCGATTTCAGCGCGGGGCGCAGAGGCGACGAGCGCGACCGAACCCAGGCCCTGTGCGCGCCAGATGAGCCGGTCCACGAGGCGATCTTCGAGGCTTTCGAGCTTTTCGCGCGGAAGCCGGGACGCGTTCAGCAGCGCGTCGGAGTAAGCGCGTCCTGCATGCGGCACCGACAGCACCACCGGCGAGGCGGGTGTCGCGGGTCCGATACGCACGAAAGGAGAGGCGGCAGATTCAGCCATTCTGCTTTGCTACAACGTCGGGCGTGCCACATGGGTCCGGGCATTTTTTCGTGAAGGCGGCGGCAAAGCCAGCGGCAGCGGCTGGAATATCTTAACCTGTTCAGGCATAAGAGGCTCTTGAGCAGTGCACCGGCGCCGGAGCACCGCGTTGGGGACATGATGATCAGGATCCTTCTCGCTGAAGACGACGATTCGATGCGGCTCTATCTGGGCCGCGCGCTCGAACGCGTCGGCTATAGCGTCGAGGCGGTCGACCGCGGCACCGCCGCGCTCGCGCTTCTCAGCAGCCAGCCGTTCGATCTCCTGCTGACTGACATCGTGATGCCTGAAATGGACGGGATCGAGCTGGCCCAAAAGGCATCTGTATTGGCGCCGGAGATGCGCGTCATGTTCATCACCGGCTTTGCCGCAGTGGCGCTGAAGGCCGGCAAGGCAGCGCCCGAAGCCAAGGTTCTTTCCAAGCCTTTTCACCTCCGCGACCTCGTCGCCGAGGTCGACCGACTGTTCCAGACTGAAGATCAGCACGGCAGATTGTAGAGATTGGCCGCTTGCGCTGCGGCAGGGCCCCCGCTAAATCGCCGCCCAGTGGGCGTGTAGCTCAGTGGTAGAGCACTGTGTTGACATCGCAGGGGTCGCAAGTTCAATCCTTGCCACGCCCACCATTTCTCTCCTTTGGTGAACGCATAGACGCCGGTCCGGCCTTCTGTCCGAACGCCTCTCAGACGTTGGTGCGCCAGTTGGTTGCAGCCTAACCTACAGCTAAGGCCCCCAAATCGTATCTAAGTGGGAAAGCATTTGGGACTTCCAAAACAACCAGGAGGTTCGGCCGAGGTCGAGAGCGGCGGCGCAGCGTTCGTGGCGACCCATGGGTGGGACCTCCGAGGCGCGGCGAGCGTCGGCATGACAACCGCCTTGGTCGAACACCGCAAGCCTTACCCGTCGTTCCTTCCGCCTCCCGATGGCGAGGGACGCTCCCTCCCGGAAGTCGTTGCCGCGCTGCTGGAGCTTCATGTCAGTGAGGCTAGTGCAGGAGCGACGACAAGCGGGCAGTCATTCGTGCCTGGGCAAGAACGGGTGCCGCAGCCGCATCGCCTCGATCGCCATTGCAAGATGCGCCCCTGCCTGGTGGAGACCGAGCCGGTCGAAAGCGGCAAGGAGACTGAGTGCCTGCTGGTACAGCTGGAAAAGTTCGTCCCCGCCCTCCTGCAGCTCTGATTTCTCCGCCATTCAACTCTCCTGGCTCCACCCATTCCCTCTTGGGTGTGGCCGATATCGACATCGCTGTCAGTATGGAACATCGGCCAGAACCGGTGCCGCATTGTCTGTCTCGTTTCGGAACCGGATCAACCCACACCGCTGCATTTGCCCGGAACTCACCTGGATTTCCGCGCATTTAACCTCGTGCGACCCGCCCCCTGGCGCCTGTTCTGGCCTGCTTATCCGACCACAGGGACAGCAATGGAATATGAGGACCCTCAATGGAAAACGGCTCCATGTTCTTCGGCAGCAAGAGCGATCCGGCAGCGCAGCTGCTCACGGCGCCCATGTCGGTGATCGAGCGCGGCGTTTACCGTGGTCCGCATTATTACAGTCACACTCCGATGGTCCGGATCATGCTCGATCTGGGGCGGCTGGAGGAATGGCCGAGCAATCGGATCCCGGGCTTCGCTGACGCGCTGCTGGCGCTGCTCCCAGGGCTCGACAGGCATGGCTGCTCCTATAAGCGCCGCGGCGGCTTCGTACGCCGGCTGCACGAGGGGACCTGGATCGGCCACATTGCCGAGCATGTGGCGCTTGAGCTTCAAACGCTGGCCGGCACTCGCATGACTCGCGGCAAGACGCGCTCGGTCAAAGGTAAGCCGGGCGTCTACAATGTGATGTTCGCCTATCAGGAAGAGGAAGTCGGGCTCCTGGCAGGGCGCACCGCGCTTGAGCTGGTGAACTCGCTGCTCCCGCCCGAGCTCCAAGGCATCGAAGGGTTGAACCGGGTTTACGAGATCGACGGTGCGTTCGATTTCGGCCGACGCATCGACGCCCTGAAGCGGCTGGTCCGCCG
>JALYNE010000227.1 GCA_030773375.1 Pseudomonadota bacterium | reverse complement strand
TATTTGATGCCCTTCCTCGACCACAAGGTCGTCGATGCGGGCCTCGCCTTGCCGATGCACTTGAAGAATGCCGGCCGCTTTCAGGCCATGCTGCTCAATGCGATCGATCCCGCACTCGCGCGTCTGCCGTCGGCCTACGGCCACCACTTTGCCGGTCCACCAAGCTTCAAGCACAGGCTCAGCGAATGGTCGACACGCGTGCGCCCGGCTTGGCTGCGGCAGCAGAGCTATGCTCTCCAGCGGAGGCTCCATGCCATGAAAGACGAACATGGCGGGCTTCTCAGCCCTGATTACATGGGACGAGTGATCGACCTCGATTATCCAGCGATGCGGCGCTTCTTCAGGCCCGAGCGGATCAGGGATAGCGGCATGCTGCGGCGGATCGGCTGCCTCGAATATCTTGCCGCCCATCTCGGTTCGCGGCTGATCCACTAGACAGCCTCGCTGCCTCGGCCGTCGCGCCGATAACGTAGCTAGCGCAACTCGCGCGCAATCGGGATCAGTGTTCTTTCCGTTCGGGCTGAGCTTGTCGAAGCCCCTGTTTCGCCCCTTCGACGGGAAAGAAGGACTGCCCTTCGACAGGCTCAGGGCGAACGGGTCAGATTTGGTGCAGTCTGGTCTAGCGCTGCTTGAACCTTCTTATGCCGCTTCCAAGCGCGTTGTCGCGGATCACAAGCGGCTCTTTGGTCCAGCTTCCGACGAAGGTGGTGGACCAAGGGAAGCTTGGGACGAGCCAGGCTCGATTGCGCTCGATCGTCAGGCCTGCCGAGGGCTGCCGGCGCGATTCGGCAGCCACGGCGATCATTGTGCCGTAATTCTCCTTGTCCGCCCCATTGACGAACGTGTTCCCGGCGATCCGGCCGACGGCGCCCTCCGGCAGGTCGATCATGTAGTTCGTGTCGCGCCCGCGGCTGTCGTCGAAGCTGCTGCCCAGCACCTCGATGCGAGGCGCCCGGCTCTTCAGGTAATGACCGCCCGTTCCCCGTTCGAATCGACTGTTGGTGACTCTGATCCCGCCGTAGCGTCCAACGTAGATCGAATGCGTGCCATTGCCGTCGGGGTGCTTACCGAGACCTGAAAAGGTGGAACGATCGATGCTGATCGTGCTCGATCGATCGTCATTGGACGAGACAATGCCCGATTGGGCATCGACGAAGATCGAGGAGACGACGGTGAGATCGCCTTTCTCGATGCGGATGCCCGCACCGTTCCCGTCATCCACGAATGTATGGGTGAAGGTGAGGCCCTCGACGTGAGCTGCGCGCCCGCGAAGCACCAAGCTTGCCTTGCCCTCGCATATCCCGCCGTCGAAAACCACGGTGCCGCGCGTCCTAGCGACGAAGGCGACGCGCCCGGATTCCTGAACAGCGCAGTCCCGGTAGGTGCCTGGAGAGATCTGGATGGTGCCACCACCACCGCCGAGCGAGTCGACAGCGTCCTGAAGCCGGTGAAAGCTCGCGCCGGTCTCGGTGACGGTGAATGGGCCGGGCGACTGAGCGAAGACGGGCGCTGTGACGAGCACTGCCACCGAGAGCGCCAGGCCCAAGGGTGCGGCTGCTTTCCTTGGCGCGGGATCGGTGCGGTTCAACATGCTGCGCGACGGTGAGCCTGGTTGACGCAGCCTCGCAGTGAACGCGCGGCGAGGGCAAAACTCCTATTCGCTGCATCCTCGCGTCGCGTCGCCATGCGAGCCCGCTACCAAAAGCACCGTTAACATCCCGTGCGCGCGAGCCACATTGGAGAGCGGCTCGATGCTCGGTTCAGCGCCGGCTGAGTGCGCGCAGGAGATATCCCTTCATGAGATCGGTCCGCGCCGGCGAAGCGGGGCCCAGGACGCCGCGGGCGTGTTCCGGCAAGTGATCGGCGGCGTGGTTGGCGTTCTTGCCGAACACATAATGCTCGAACCAGTGCCGCCAGCCTTCCTTTTCCGCGGGCGGCAGGTCACGCACGCTCATCAAGGCGTGGATCAGTGCCTCGAAGGGAGAGCCCCCCGCCTCCTGCGGTTCGATCGAACCGGGAACGAGTCCAGTTTCCTTGTGTGCCGTGCTTTCCGAGCCGTCAGGTGATTCCACCTCACTGACAAGCACTCTAGGGCAGATAGGGCGGCTTTGCCGCGAGTGCAGGCCTCAATATTGCTTGCGGTAGCGCAGGTTGAGGTTCGACCCGCTCGCCGCACCGGCTTGCGAGAGGATGCTGAGGCTCTTTGACAAAGCGACTTCGAGCTGCGTTGCGGTAAAGCCGCGGGCGTCGGTGATCAGCTCGAGATAGATGTCCTTGCCGAGGTAGAAGCCGGCGGCAACCGCGGTGCCGCGGCCGGTGGCCTCGTCGGCACCGAGCACGCGAAGCCGGCTCGCGCCCGATGCGGAGCGAAGCTTGCCAAGCGGGTTGAGCCCACCGCCGCCGCCCCGGAGCGCGTTCAGCGAGGAGCCGAGTTGGACGAGCTGGAGCGCCGAGAGCTCGGTAACCGAACCGCCGAACAGCAGCCGCGCCATGATCTCGTCCTGCGGGAGCGCCGGCGAGGAGCTGAAGCGGATCTGTGGAGTGAACGCGCTGCCGGTCACGCCGAGCGTGATCGTCACGCCTTCGACGTCGCCGCTGGCGGCGATGTTGAGCCGCGGGTTGACCGGTTGCGAGCCCGTGAACGCCACTTGGCCGCGGGTGAGCTCGAAACGCTGGCCCGAGAAGCTGTAGGTTCCCCGGATCGCCTCCGCTTCGCCGACGATCGAGGGCGTTGCCGAGGTGCCGCGGATCCTGAGATCGGTGCGCCATTCGGATTCGAGGCCCATCCCGGAGACGAACACCTGATTGTCGGCGCGGAGCCTGAGGTCGAGCTTCCAGACGCTCGGAGCGCCCGCCTGCTGATTGAGCTGATCGGGGCGGAGCAGCGGCTCACCCCGGAGGCGGACGCCTTCGAGCTCGGCAATCTGGGCGGCGCCCTGGCGCACGATCTGGTAGCGGACCTCGGGGAGGCGGAGGTCGCCGCTCACCAGCGCCCCGCCCGCGCGGCTGTTGGTGATCGCGACATCGCCCGACACGGACGCCCCAATGGCGTCGCCCCGCGCGAGCTGGGCCCGATCGAAATTGAGCCGGATGTCGATGGGGAAGCCGGCATTGGCCGCAAGGCCGACGCTGCCGCGTCCCGTCAGCGTTCCCCTGCCCGCGCGGCCGCTCAGCTGGGTGACTTCGAAGGTGGAGCTGGTGAAGCGGCCCTGGAGCGCGAGATTGGTGATCCGCGTGCCGTAGCTTTCGTGCTCGAAGGTCAGATTGTTGGCGCGCACGATGCCGGCGAATTGAGGGTTCTGAACCCTGCCGCTGAAGTCCGCCGCGACCCCGATCGGGCCGGAAAGCTGCTGGTCCGCGATGCCCGTCAACGACCAGAGGACCTGGGCCGGACCGTTGTAGCGGATGCCGCCGGCGAGCGGCGAGGCAAGGAGACGGGTCGACCAGCTGCCTGCGGCTGGTGACAGCGGCTGGAGGCGCACCTGCGCCCGGCCGATCACGTTGCCCAGCCGCCGAATGACCGCAGCTGCGGTGCCGCCTTCCGGGCGGAGGGCGCCCGCCACCGCGAGGTTCACCGGCTCGGAGACGGTGGCGATGCCGGTGCGCGTGAAGTTCGCGATGTTGAGGCGGGCATCCGCGCGCGGGAAGGCGGCGCCGGAAGGCTGCGCGAAATCAACGCTCCCGGTTGCGCGGCCGCCGATGCCGAGGCCCGGCGAGAAAGCGTTCAGGATGGATAGATCGAGGCCGTCGATCCGCGACTGGATGGTCATGCCGTTGCCGAAGCGGCCGGCGAGCCGGACATTGCCCTGCGGCAGGACGATCATGGTCGGGGCGAGCTGCCAGTCCGCGCCCACTTTCCTGATGTCCGCGGGTCGGGCCAAGCGGAACGCGATGCGGTTGACATCCCCCTGCGCGGCCGCCCGGATATGGTTTGGCGTCAGCGCGATGTTCGATGCGACGCGGAAAGGCACCCCGCTGGTGCCCTGGGCGACAAGCTGGGCCTGCCCCCGCCCGCCTTGGTAGTTGACCCGCGCGCGCGCCGTCTGGACGAGAAGGTCGCCGCTTCGGACGCCCGCAAGCTGCGCGTCGCCGACAATTGCGGGGGCGTTTGGATAAAGGATCGCCGTGGCCTGGATGATGCCCCGTTGGATCAGAATCGGCGTCGGCCCTGGTATCCGGGCGCCGTTGGCCCGCGCGGAAACGTCAGCCCGCTGGACACGTCCGGCCGCGGCCAGGCGGATCGTGCCGTTGAGGCCCGAGCCGTTCATGGTGAGCGTGCCCGCGAACGGCCCGGCCGGCGTCTGCACCACGCGCCCGGCGAAGGTGATGCCTGCGAAAAGAAGCCGCCTGATGTCGAGGGTGAGCGGGCCTCTGCCGGTCAGAACGACAAGGTCTGCGGAGAAAGGACCATATTGCGACTGGCCGGTTGCGCTGATCTCAAAGCCGCGCGCCGTGCTCCTGATCCGTGCCGCGACGTCGGTGAGGCCGATGCCGAAGCCGGGACGCGTTGCGCGGATCTGGACCTGTGGCTGAGTGGCGGTGCCGGTGACGATGACCGCCACCGGCCCATAAGCCGTCGATACGCCCGCGGCCCTGACGTTGATCCTTCCATCGGGGCTGTACGTCCCGCTTCCGGAGGTGACGCGGAGCAGCGGCGCGGCAACGCGCAACCTGTCAAAGGTTATCACGCCGGCCGGATTCATGGCGATGTTGGCGCTGATTGTGGCGTTTCCGCCGAGGAAGTCGCGGGCGGACGCGTTGTCGATCCGGCGGGTCCGAACGGCAACGCGGCCGCGGATGCCAAAGCCGCCGGCTTGGCTCACGACATCCATGTTGCTGTTGATGTCGAGAAGACCAATGCCTCGAACGAGGAAATTGTTGATCCGGCCCTGAAGCCCGGCGGTATATTGGCCGCGTGCCATGTCCGCGGCAATGATGGCGGTGGCATTCAGCCGGTCCGACCGGATCCGCAGATTGTCGGAAAGGATCCTGGAGCCGCTGACGTTGAGCGTCCCGTCCACCGCAACATTGGTGAGGAGACCGCCGACCGCTTCGTTGAGCCCCGTGATCCGGCGCGCGCGCGCCGAAATCGGGATCGTCATCCGATCGGTGTCGATGCGGGCGCGCCCGGTCGCCCGCAGGCCTTCAACGACCGTTTCGTTGAAGCCGAGGGCGCCCGCCTGGAGATCGTAGGCAATGACGGGCGTGTTGAAGGCTCCATCGAGGGTCAAGCCGACCCGGACGTCGCGGCCGCGGAGATTGGGTGCGATCGCTCCGGGCTGAAGCAGGCGCGCCGACACACGCATGTTGCCGAACCGGCTTTGGCCGAGGTCGAGCAGCCCTTCTGCCGCAAGCGCGAGCGCGCCGGAGTTGAGCCGCAGCCGTGTGTCCGCGCGCCGTTCAGCGAGTGTCGTGACGAGATTGACCTGCACGAGCGGGGTGACCAGCCGCTGAAGCGCGGCGGGGACGACCAGCGACGGGCGCACCGGTCCAGCGACCGTGAAGGTTCCGTCGCGGCCGCTGATGGCGAGATTGGCCAGTCCCTGCCCGCCGAGCACCGCCTGCGCGCCACCCTGCCAGTTGGTCCAGCTTCCGCGGCCGCCGACGGCGGCGACCAGCGGCTGGCGAATGCCCGTCATGCCGGCGACGAAGCCGTCCGCCGGCGCCTCAACCCGGGCGCCGATGTCGAAGCGGTTCGCGTCCGGCACTGCATCGAGGCGAAGG
>JALYNE010000226.1 GCA_030773375.1 Pseudomonadota bacterium | reverse complement strand
ACAAGAAGGTGCGCGCGCTTGGGCTCAAGATGGCGCTCTCCACCAAGGCTCGCGACGGCAAGCTGCTCGTGATGGAAAATCTCGACGTCAGCGAAGCCAAGACCAAGGCTCTGAAAGAGCAGCTGGCGGGGCTGAACCTCGGCAAGACCGCTCTGGTGATCGATGGCGACGCGCTCAATGTCGGCTTTGCCAAGGCGGCGTCCAATCTGCGCGAGATCGATCTTCTCCCGGCAGTCGGTGCCAACGTCTACGACATTCTGAAGCATGACACGTTGGTGCTGACCCGCGCCGCAGTCGAGAAGCTGGAGGCCCGGTTCAATGGCTAAGAAGCCGACAAAGGCAGTCGACATCAGCCACTATGATGTCGTGCTCGCGCCGCACATCACCGAGAAGACGACCTTGCTTTCCGAGCAGAATGCGGTGGTTTTCAAGGTCGCTCACGAAGCCACGAAGCCGCAGATCAAAGCTGCGGTGGAAGCTTTGTTCGGAGTGAACGTGCTGGGCGTCAACACGCTCACCCAAAAGGGCAAGACCAAGCGCTGGAAGGGTCGCCCCTACACGCGCTCGGACGTCAAGAAGGCGATCGTGACTTTGGCCGAAGGCCAGACGATCGACGTCACCACCGGTATCTGAGGCGCGCGACATGGCACTCAAGCAATATAACCCGGTCACGTCGTCACAGCGCGGCCTGATCCTCGTCGACAAGTCGGCCTTGTGGAAGGGCAAGCCGGTGAAGGCGCTCACCGAGGGTAAGCGCAAGACCGGCGGCCGCAACAACAAGGGCCAGGTCACCTCGCGTGGCATCGCCGGCGGCCACAAGCAGCGTTACCGTTACGTCGACTTCAAGCGTCGCAAGTGGGACGTTCCGGCCACCGTGGAGCGGCTCGAATATGATCCGAACCGCACCGCCTTAATTGCGCTCGTCCGCTATGAAGACGGGGAGCTCGCCTACATCCTGGCGCCGCAGCGTCTGGCGCCGGGCGACACCGTCGTCGCCGGCCGCCGCGTCGACGTAAAGCCAGGCAATGCGATGGAATTGAGCCAGATGCCCGTCGGCACCATCGTCCACAATGTGGAGATGAAGCCGGGCAAGGGGGGGCAGATTGCCCGCTCCGCGGGGACTTACGTCCAGGTGGTGGGTCGCGATCGCGGCATGGTGATCGTCAGGATGAATTCAGGCGAGCAGCGTTATATTCGCTCCGATTGCATGGGAACGGTTGGCGCGGTTTCGAACCCGGACAACCAGAACCAGAACTTTGCCAAGGCTGGCCGCAATCGCTGGCTCGGCCGTCGTCCGCTCACGCGCGGCGTGGCCAAGAATCCCGTCGACCACCCGCACGGCGGCGGCGAAGGCCGCACTTCGGGCGGCCGCCATCCGGTCACCCCCTGGGGTAAGCCGACCAAGGGTGCTCGCACCCGCCAGAACAAGGCGACGGACAAGATGATCATCCGTTCGCGCCACGCGAAGAAGAAGAGGTAATAATGGCCCGCTCCGTCTGGAAAGGACCGTTCGTCGAGCTGTCCCTGCTGAAGAAGGCAGAGGCTGCGCAGGAAGCGAACAGCCGTGCGCCGATCAGGACTTGGTCACGCCGCTCGACGATCCTGCCGCAGTTCGTCGGCCTGACGTTCAATGTTTATAACGGCCGCAAATTCGTTCCCGTGTCCGTGAACGAGGAAATGGTCGGAATGAAGCTGGGCGAGTTCGCGCCGACCCGCTTCTTTCCGGGCCACGCCGCCGACAAGAAGGGCAAGAGGTAAGCCATGGGCAAGGAAGCAAGCCCCCGCAAGGTCGGCGAAAAGGAAGCGCTGGCCGTCGGGACGACCATCCGCGGCTCGGCCCAGAAGCTCAACCTGGTCGCCGGTCTCATCCGCGGCAGGAAGGCCGAAGAGGCGCTCAACATTCTGTCTTTCTCGAAAAAGGCGATGGCCGTTGACGTCCGCAAGGTTCTTGCGAGCGCGATCGCCAATGCGGAGAACAACCACAACCTCGACGTCGACGCCCTCGTGGTCGCCGAAGCTTCGGTTGGGAAGAGCATCTCGATGAAGCGCTGGACTCCGCGTGCGCGGGGCCGTTCGAGCCGGATCGTCAAACCGTTCAGCCGCGTGCGCATCGTCGTCCGCGAGCAGCAGGAAGCTTAAACATGGGTCAGAAATCGTCACCGATCGGTCTGCGTCTGCAGATCAACCGGACCTGGGACAGCCGCTGGTATGCCGACGGCGCCGACTATGGCCGGCTGCTGCTCGAGGATCTGAAGATCCGCAAGTTCATCATGAAGACGATCCCGCAGGCGGCGATCTCCAAGGTGGTGATCGAGCGTCCGGCAAAGCTGTGCCGCGTTTCCGTTTATGCCGCGCGCCCCGGCGTGATCATCGGCAAGAAGGGTGCGGACATCGAAAAGCTTCGCAAGCAGCTTTCCTCGATGACGGCGAGCGACGTTTCGCTGAACATTGTTGAAATCCGCAAGCCCGAGATCGACTCCAAGCTCGTCGCGCAAGGTGTTGCCGATCAGCTCGAACGCCGGATCGCCTTCCGTCGCGCCATGAAGCGGGCGGTTCAGTCGGCGCTCCGTCTTGGTGCCGAAGGGATTCGTATCACCTGCTCGGGCCGTCTCGGCGGCGCCGAAATCGCCCGCACCGAATGGTATCGCGAGGGCCGGGTTCCGCTCCACACGCTGCGCGGCAACGTCGATTACGCCGAAGCGCAGGCGCACACCGCTTACGGTGTTTGCGGCGTCAAGGTCTGGATCTTCAAGGGCGAGATTCTCGGCCACGATCCATTGGCCCAGGACCGGCTGATGATGGAGGCTCAAACCTCCGGCGTCCGGCCGGCGCGCTAAGGAATAGAAAATGCTGCAACCCAAACGCACCAAATTCCGCAAGGCCTTCAAAGGCCGTATTCATGGCGATGCGAAGGGCGGAACGGCCCTGAACTTCGGCGCCTTCGGCCTCAAAGCCATGGAACCGGAGCGGATCACCGCGCGCCAGATCGAAGCGGCTCGCCGCGCCATCACGCGTCACATCCGTCGCCAGGGCCGCCTCTGGATCCGGGTGTTCCCGGACGTTCCGGTCTCGTCCAAGCCTGCGGAAGTCCGCATGGGCTCCGGTAAGGGCAGCCCCGAATTCTGGGTCGCCCGCGTGAAGCCGGGCCGGATCCTGTTCGAGCTCGACGGCGTTCCGGGGCCGCTTGCCCGCGTCGCTTTCGAGCGCGCCGCCGAAAAGCTGCCGATCAAGACCAAGGTGATCGCCCGTCTCGGCGAATCGCTGATCGAGGAAGCATGATGGCCCAGATCGACGATCTCAAAACCCGCACCGACGACCAGCTCAATGATCAGCTGGGCGAGCTGAAGCGCGAGCAGTTCAACCTGCGCTTCCAGGCTGCGACCAACCAACTCGAGAAGCCGTCGCGCATCCGCGAGGTGCGCCGCACCATCGCCCGCATCCGCACGCTGCAGAACGAGCGCGCCCGTGCCGCGAGCCTCAAGAATTCGGCGCCGGGCGCCGCGGCCAAAGGCTAAGGAGTAGACAATGCCGAAGCGCGTTCTCACCGGCACCGTGGTGTCGGACAAGACCGACAAGACCGTTGTGGTCAAGGTCGAGCGGCGGGTGAAGCACCCGCTGTACGGCAAGATCATCAAGCTGTCGAAGAAGTACCATGCCCATGACGAGACCAACGAGTTTCGCCAGGGCGAGACCGTCCGCATCGAAGAAACGCGGCCGATCTCGAAGCTCAAGACCTGGCGTGTGATCGACCGGGTCGACACGCACGCCACCCCGGCCAAGGCCGACGTGGCGTAGCATGCGGCCTCCCGGTCTTCGCCGGGATGCAAGTTGGAAGCTGATCGCCGGGCAATCGCGTCCCGGTTGAAGTAAGAGAAGGAATGGATCGATGATCCAGATGCAGTCGAACCTTGATGTCGCTGACAATTCGGGCGCCAAACGCGTCCAGTGCATCAAGGTGCTTGGTGGCTCGAAGCGCCGCTTTGCCGGTGTGGGCGACGTGATCGTCGTCTCGGTGAAGGAAGCGGCGCCGCGCGGCCGCGTGAAAAAGGGTGACGTTCACAAGGCGGTCATCGTCCGCACGGCAAAGGATATCCACCGCGCCGACGGTTCGACCATTCGGTTCGATTCCAACGCGGCCGTGCTCGTCAACAACAACCAAGAGCCGATCGGGACGCGCATCTTCGGCCCGGTCGTCCGCGAATTGCGCGCGAAGAAGCACATGAAGATCATCAGTCTCGCGCCGGAGGTGCTGTAATGGCCGCTGCGAAGATCAAGAAGGGTGACCGCGTCGTCGTCCTCTCCGGAAAGGACAAGGGCAAGCATGGCGAAGTCACGAAGGCGATGCCGAAGGAAGGCAAGGTTCTCGTGTCGGGCGTGAACATCATCACGCGCCACAAGAAACCGAGCCAGACGAACCCGCAGGGCGGGCTCGAGCGGATCGAAGCGCCTCTCCATGTGTCGAAGGTCGCTGTGGAAGACCCGAAGACGGGCCGCCCCACGCGAGTGCGCTTTGAAGTTCGCGATGGAAACAAGGTCCGCGTCGCTGCGCGGTCCGGGGAGACGATCAATGGCTGATGCCAAATACACGCCGCGCCTGAAGCGGGATTATCAGGAGCGCATCGTTCCGGCCATGATCGAGCGGTTCGGCTACAAGAACGCGCTCGAAGTTCCGCGTCTCCAGAAGATCGTGCTCAACATGGGCGTTGGCGAAGCGACGCAGGACAAGAAGAAGGTCGAGACCGCCGCTGCCGAAATGCAGCTGATCGCCGGCCAGAAGCCTGTTGTCACCAAGGCCAAGAAGTCGATCGCGCAGTTCAAGCTGCGCGAGGGCATGCCGATCGGGGCAAAGGTGACGCTCCGCCGCGAGCGGATGTACGAGTTCCTCGACCGGCTCGTCACCATCGCGCTGCCGCGCGTTCGCGACTTCCGCGGCCTCAACCCGCGTTCGTTCGATGGCCGCGGCAACTACGCAATGGGTCTCAAGGAACAGATCATTTTCCCGGAGATCAACTATGACCGCATCGAGAAGGTGCGCGGCATGGATATCATCGTAACCACCACCGCGAATACGGATGAGGAAGCGCGCGAACTGCTGCGCCTCTTCAATTTCCCATTCCCGGCCGCAGAGGATCAGAAGCAGGCGGCCTGAGCGCCCTCTGCTCGGAACAGAAGGAAGAGAACTTAAGTCATGGCGAAACTGAGTTCCATCAACAAGAATGAGCGTCGCAAGAAGCTGGTGAAGAAATATTCCGGCCAGTATGCGAAGCTGAAGGCGATCGCGGACGACGAGTCCCGCGACGACACCGAGCGCTTGATCGCGCGCCTGAAGATGGCCGAGTTGCCGCGCAACGCGAATCCGACCCGGGTCCGCAACCGCTGCCAGCTCACCGGCCGCTCGCGCGCCGTTTATCGCAAATTCGGGCTTTCACGCATCATGCTGCGGGAAATGGGCAATGCAGGCCTGATCCCCGGCCTGACGAAGTCCAGCTGGTAAGGTATACGAAGATGCCATTGACCGATCCTTTGGGTGACATGCTCACCCGCATCCGCAACGGGCAGCAGGCTCGCAAGGACAGCGTGGTCTCGCCCGCGTCCAAGCTCCGCGCCCGCGTTCTCGACGTGCTTCAGCGCGAGGGCTATATCCGCGGTTACACCGAAGAGGCGCTTGGCCGGCATGCCGGCCTGCGCATCGAACTCAAATATTTCGAGGGCCAGCCCGCGATCCAGCATCTGGCACGTGTCTCGAAACCGGGGCGGCGCGTTTATTCCGGGAGCCAGGAGCTTCCGCGCATCCGCAACGGACTTGGCATCACCATCGTCTCGAC
>JALYNE010000225.1 GCA_030773375.1 Pseudomonadota bacterium | reverse complement strand
TGATCACAGCGCGATCCTCCGCGAGCCGGAACAGGCGCGGCCGGGGGTTCCCCTCCTGCGGCTGCGGCGTAAGCGTCCCCACTTCGGCAAAGCCGAAGCCGAGCCGGAGCACCTGGCCGAAGACCTCCGCGTCCTTGTCGAAACCTGCGGCAAGGCCGACCGGGTTCGGGAAATCGAGCCCGGCCAGCCGCATCGCGAGGCTCGGATCCGGCTTTGCCGCACCAGCGGCGGGCAGCAACTTCAGCGCCGCGATGGTCGCGCGGTGCGCCCGCTCGGCGTCGATGGTGAAGAGCATCGGCCGGATAAAAGGGTAAAGCGGCATTCAGCTGGCCTATGGCAGCAGGCCCCCAACTGGTCAAAAACCATCCCCGAGCGGTATGACTGCCGGGGAAATTTTCCGGAAGGATTGCCTGTCATGATTCGCTTGTCTCTGCTCGCCTCCACCGCGCTGCTCGCGGCCTGCGCCACGACCCCCGTTGAAACCGCAGCCCCCGTGAGGGGCGGCAGCCCCGCGGCTCAAGCCGTGACGGCTGCCGCAACGCGTGCCGAAGTTGCGGAGAAGAATGCCGAGCTCGCGCGCTTCTACGAGGCTTATGACCAGGCGGAGCTCGCCATGTCGCCGCTGTCAAAGGCCTATCGCGGCATCAAGGACGAGGATTATGGCCGGTGGGACGCGTTTACCGACGAGGCAGCGCTCGCATCGCACACGCTCGACGTAACCACCCTTGCGAACATGCGGTCACGATTCGACCGGGCAAAGCTCTCGGCGTCAGACCAGCTCAGCTACGATCTCTTTGAATATATGGTCGAGCGGAGCGGATCGATCTTTCCCTATCGCGAAAACGCCTACGTCTTCGATCAGATGAACGGGGCCCAAAGCGAAGGCCCTGCGTTCCTCATCAACATCCACCGCGTCGACACCGCGGAGGACGCCGAGGCCTATGTGCGCCGCCTGCAGTCGGTCGACGCCTATCTCGACCAGGCGATCGCAGAGGCAAAGGAGCGTCAAGGGCAAGGCGTGCTGCCGCCCAAGTGGGTCTATCCCTACGTCATCACCGACGCCAAGAACATCACCAGCGGAGCTCCCTTTGGGCCCGGGCCGGACAGCGCGCTTTTTGCCGACCTCAAGACTAAGGTGAACAAGCTTGAAATCGCCCCCACCGAGAAGGCCCGGCTCATCGATGCGGGTCGCAAGGCACTCGTTGAAGAGGTGAAGCCGGCTTATGGGCGAGTCATTGCCTTGATGCAGGCGCAGCGGAAGGCTGCGGGGACCGAGGATGGCATCTGGCGGTTCAAGAACGGCGCCGAACAATATGCCGCGCTGCTTCGATACTACACCACGACCGACCTCAATGCGGACCAGATCCACAATCTCGGCCTGCAGCAGGTCGCGCGGATTCATGACGAGATGCGCGGCATCATGAGCCGTGTCGGCTTCAAAGGCACCCTGCAGCAATTCTTCCAGAAGATGCGAACCGACCGGCAATTCTATTATCCCAACACGCCAGCCGGCAAGCAGATGTATCTCGACGAGACCCAAAAGGCTTACCAGTCGGTCCGGGCGAAGATGCCGCAATATTTTGGGCGGGTTCCGAACGCGGAACTGGTTGTCAAAGCGGTGGAGCCGTTCCGCGAGAAATCGGCCGGCAAAGCCTTTTACCAGGATCCGACCCCCGACGGCTCGCGGCCCGGCACTTATTACGTGAACCTCTACGATATGAATGACATGCCGGCGACCGAGGTCGAGGCGCTCTTCTGTCACGAGGGGATCCCCGGCCACCACCTCCAGAACGCGCTCCAGGCGGAGCTCGGCTCCGAGGTGCCGCCCTTTCGCCAGTTCGGCGGATACAATGCCTATGGTGAGGGCTGGGGCCTTTATTCCGAGAAGCTGTGCAAGGAGATGGGCCAGTATAGCGACCCCTATCGGGACTTCGGCCGGCTTCAGCTCGAGCTCCACCGAGCGATCCGCCTCGTCGTTGACACGGGCATCCACGACAAGCGCTGGAGCCGCGAGAAGGCGATCAAATATGTCGAAGACAACAGCGCCGACGCGCCCGGCGGCATCGTCAAGGCGATCGAGCGCTACATCGTTTATCCCGGGCAGGCGACCGCCTACATGGTCGGCAAGCTCAAGATAGAGGAGCTGCGCGCGCGGGCGCAGCAGCAACTCGGCGACCGCTTCGACGTACGCGGCTTCCATGACGCCGTGCTGCTTTCGGGTTCGGTACCGCTTCAGATCCTCGAGCGAAACGTCGACGCCTGGATTGCACGCCAACGCAGCAGCTGAGTTCAGCAGCGCGATGGGCGGGTTGATTTTCCGCCCGCACAGGCCCACATGCAATCGGACTGGATCGATCCGATTGAACGCATGCGACTGACTTCTCTTGCCGACTATGCGGTGGTCATGATGGCTGCCGCGGCCCGTCATGGTGACGGCGCCCGGCTTTCCGCGACGCTGCTGTCCGGGGAGACGGGCGTGCCGCTGCCGACTGCGCAGAAGCTGATGGGCAGGCTGGCGGGGGCTGGCCTCCTTACCTCGGCGCGGGGAACGGGCGGCGGGTTCCGGCTGGCCCGGGAGGCGCAGGGCATCAGCCTTGCGGACATCATCGAGGCGGTCGAAGGGCCGATCGCCATGACGACGTGCGTGGATGAAAGGCGGAGCGACTGTGCGCTCGAAGGCAATTGTCAGGTGAAGCCGCATCTGAGCGCCGTGAACGGTGCCGTGCGAGGCGCCCTCCAGGGCGTCACTCTCGCAAGCTTAGCTCAAGGTGAAATGAAGTGACTGCTCCGGAAGACATCAGCCTAAGGAACAGGGAAGCCCAGGAAGCTGCCGATCGCGCTTCCACTTACGAATGGGGCTTCAGCTCCGACATCGAGCAGGAATTCGCGCCTAAAGGCCTCAACGAGGACACGGTGCGCTTCATTTCGGCCAAGAAGAAGGAGCCGCAATGGATGCTCGACTGGCGGCTCAAGGCATTTCGCAAGTGGCAGGACATGCAGGCGCCGCACTGGGCGAAACTGAACATCCCTCCGATCGATTATCAGGATGCCTTTTATTATGCGGAGCCGAAGCAGAAACCGACGCTCGCGTCTCTGGACGAACTGGATCCTGAGATCCGTCGCACGTACGAGAAGCTCGGAATCCCGATCGAAGAGCAGAAGGTGCTCGCGGGCGTCGAGGGCGCTCGCAAGGTCGCGGTCGATGCCGTGTTCGACAGCGTCTCGGTTGCAACGACCTTTCGCGAGGAACTGAAGCGCGCGGGCGTCATCTTTCTTTCGATTTCCGAAGCGGTACGCGAGCATCCGGAACTGGTGAGGAAGTGGCTCGGCAAGGTGGTGCCGATCCACGACAATTATTTTGCGACGCTCAACAGCGCGGTCTTCTCGGACGGCACCTTTGTCTACATCCCCGAGGGGGTACGCTGCCCGATGGAGCTGTCGACCTACTTCCGCATCAACGCCGCCAACACCGGCCAGTTCGAGCGCACGCTGATCGTCGCCGAGAAAGGTTCCTACGTCTCCTATCTCGAGGGCTGCACCGCGCCGATGCGCGACGAGAACCAACTGCATGCCGCCGTGGTCGAGCTGGTCGCGCTCGACGACGCGGAAATCAAATATTCGACGGTGCAGAACTGGTACCCAGGCGATGCCGAGGGGAAAGGCGGCATCTACAACTTCGTCACCAAGCGCGCGCTTTGCCAGGGGAAGAACTCCAAGGTCAGCTGGACGCAGGTCGAGACCGGCTCCGCCGTCACCTGGAAATATCCAAGCTGCGTGCTTGCGGGGGAAAACAGCGTGGGTGAATTCTACTCGGTCGCGCTCACGAACAACCGCCAGCAAGCCGACACCGGAACCAAGATGATTCATCTCGGCAAGGGCTCGCGATCGACGATCGTCTCCAAGGGGATTTCCGCGGGTCGTTCGGACAACACCTATCGCGGGCTGGTTCGCGTGGGGCCAACCGCTGAGAATGTCCGCAACTTCACCCAGTGCGACAGTTTGCTGCTGGGGGACCAGTGCGGCGCCCACACCGTGCCCTATATCGAGGTGCGCAATCCCACGGCTCAGATCGAGCACGAGGCCACGACCTCGAAGATCAGCGACGACCAGCTCTTCTACGCGATGAGCCGCGGCCTCAGCCAGGAGGACGCCGTCGCCCTCATCGTCAACGGCTTCGCCCGCGAAGTCCTGCAGCAGCTCCCGATGGAGTTTGCCGTTGAAGCCCAGAAGCTTCTCGGCATCAGCCTCGAGGGTAGCGTTGGTTAGCCTGCAGCCACGGATTTGAAAGAAGACATGCTTCAGATTGAAAACCTTCACGCGGAAATCGAGGGCAAGCCGATCCTCAATGGCCTCACGCTCAGCGTGGGTGGGGGTGAGATCCACGCGATCATGGGGCCGAACGGCGCGGGCAAGTCGACGCTGGGCTATGTCCTTGGCGGCCGGCCTGACTATGAAGTGACCGAAGGTTCGGTTGTTTTCGACGGCCGCGACCTTCTCGACATGGAGCCGGACGAGCGCGCGGCCGCCGGCATCTTCCTCGGCTTCCAATATCCGGTCGAAATACCTGGCGTTTCGAACGTCCAGTTCCTCCGCACGGCTCTGAACGCGCAGCGCCGCGCGCGCGGCGAAGCCGAATTGTCGGCGGGCGACTTCCTCCGCCTCGCCCGCGAGCAGGGTGAGAAGCTCGGCGTCTCCATGGACATGATGAAGCGCCCGGTGAATGTCGGCTTTTCCGGCGGCGAGAAGAAGCGCAACGAGATGGTGCAGATGGGCATCATCAATCCGCGGCTCGCCGTGCTCGACGAGACCGACAGCGGCCTTGATATCGACGCGCTTCGCGTCGTCGGGGAAGGCATCAATCGGATCATGCGCGCGCCCGACAAGGCGGTGCTCCTCATCACTCACTATCAGCGTCTGCTCGACATCGTTGAGCCGGACCATGTTCACGTGCTCGCGGGCGGGCGGATCGTCCGCTCGGGCGGACCGGAGCTCGCGCTCGAGCTCGAGCGTGCGGGCTATGCCAACATCGCCGGAGAGATGGCGGCATGAGCCTCCTCGAGCTTCCTTCGGCTCGCGATGAAAGCTGGCGATGGAGCGACCTTTCCGCGCTTCCCGCCCTTCTCGAGCGCCAGCCCTGCGGGACCGTTCCGGCGGCGCTGCCGTGGCTCGAATGCACCCGCGAAGGGCCGCGCTTGCTGTTCGTCGACGGGAAGCTTGCCGCCGAGCGAAGCAACCTGGGCACCGTCGAGATCGGCACGGTGGAAGCCGATCCGGCTGATCATGCCCTGGCGCAGCAGATCGGGCGTGAGGGGTGGAGACTTCGCCTGGCGCGCGACCATGCGCCTCAAGGCCTGGTCCAGATCATCCATGTCTCAACAGGGGCCGCCGACCACCTGCCTGCTGCGATCGAGCTCGATGTCGATGCGCAGGCGTCGGTTGTGGAAACGTACCTCGGCGAGGGCTGGACCAACCGGCTGGCGCAGATCAGGCTCTTCAAGGGCGCGCGGCTGATGCTGAGCCGGCGGCTGCTGGGGGCGAGCGGCTATGTCAGCATCACTGATCGCGCTTCGCTCGGCGAAGGTGCGAGCCTCACCGTCACGAGCCTGGCGGCAGGCGGAGCCGACACGCGGCTCGACGGACGGATCGTGCTTGCGGGCGAAAGCGGCTTTGCCGAGGCGGGCGGTGCATTGCTGGGACGGGCAAAGCAGCGCCACGACGCGAACCTCGTCATTCGCCACGAGCAGCCGAGCGGAATGAGCCGGCAGCTATGGCGCTCGGTCGCCGATGAGCAGGCAACCTGCTCGGTGGCAGCCCGCGTTGAAGTTGCCCGCGGGGCGCAGA